>JAOAPT010000818.1 GCA_025463045.1 Candidatus Solibacter sp. | reverse complement strand
TGGATATAGGACAGCGCGGTCCACCTACCGGGGTATGGGCAGACTTATCTCACTTGGATGGATAACGCACTCGCTGACATGTGGCAACGCAAGGAATGGTTCTCCCTGACGGCGTAGGGGCGAGTTGCGGGAGATCCTGACAGGCGATGGTCCAAAGGAGGGCCGTCTCCGATGTCAAAACCCGGCAAGAAAAAGCGCCCACCCAAGCGCGTCCTAGCTCTTCCCGACCTCGAACAGTCCAAAGCGGCGGTGCTCAATACCCTCACGTCAAAAAGCGGTCAGCGCAGCTATGATCGCGCCATAACCGATTTCGTCGATTGGTACTGTTCAGAACCGCGCCTCGCATTCAACCGTACAGTGGTTCTTCGATACAGGATCTTTCTCGAACAGAAGCAGTATTCAGCGACAACCATCAATCTCCGCTTGGCTGCTGTCCGCCGTGTCGCGTATGAAGCTGCCGATTCCGGCCTTCTCAGTCCGGAACTCGCTGCCGGAATCCGACGAGTCAAGGGCGTACGCCGGATCGGAGTTGCTCGCAGTCGCCGATCGGGGTTCGCTGCGGGGCAAGAGGGACTACGCCGTGATCGCGATGCTGGTCGGATGCGGACTGCGCCGCGGCGAGTTGCTTGGCCTTCAGGTTGACTCCATCCAGAGGAGGTCGGCGATAACCCAATGTTCCTCGCGCGATAGCCGGGCACATCCGTACCGTCCCAATCCCATCATGGGTGAAGGCAGCGATCGATGAATGGAAGGAAGCTGGTTGCATTACCGAAGGCTCGCTCTTTCGATCGATCAACAAAACGGGTCGGGTCTCGGGAACAGGCATGACGCCCAAGGTACTGTGGGAGGTCGTCCGAGCCGCCGCGAAACGTTCGGGAATTGAAAAACTCGCGCCGCATGATCTTCGGCGTAGCTGCGCGAGGCTCGGCCGTCTTGCCGGTGGCGAACTGGACCAGATCCAGTTTTTGCTTGGACACGTCTCGATCCAAACGACGGAGCAGTACCTCGGCTGCAAGCAGAAATTGCGCTTTGCCGTCAACGACCGAATGGGCATCGAACCGGACAATCCGCCGGCTTCGCAGTAGTGTCTGCGCTTGAGAGGCCGCCACTTCGCGACTACCGGCGGGTAATTCCGTTTTTGCCAATGTGTTTCTGAGAGACGCCGGACCTTCGTCGAAAACCGACTTCGGTAGCAACACTTCTGCGCCGGACCGTGGGCCTCACCTTTTCTGCAGCATCTTACCGAGTTCAGCTTCTTTCTTCCGTTTGACTTTGGCCCCTTCCTCAAACACTTCCCGGCTCGCTTCGATGTCGCCCTTTTGGCGGAGTAACTGGGCGAGGGTGTTGTAGGGGCCTGGGTTGGCGGGCTCGTAGCGGATCGCCTTACGCAGGAAGGTTTCCGCGGAATCGAGATCGCCGCTTTGCTTGAGCGCGGTCCCAAGCATGAAGTACGCCTCCCCGTAGGCGGGATTGATGTCGATGGCGGCGCGCATTTCCCGCACGGCCTGCTCGAACTCCCCGCTTTGCCAGTGGATGATGCCGAGAGTGTAGTGTGCTTCGGCGAGTTGCGGGTCGAGCGATACGGCGAGAGCAAGCTCAATTCTTGCGGATTCGAGATCGTCCTTCTGTTTGAGCGCCACACCGAGATCGTAGTGAGCAATAGCCGAGCTAGGGTCACGCCGGAGGACTTCGCGGAACTCGGCGGCGGCACGGTCGAGGTCGGCTTTCTGCAGGTGCGCAAAGCCGGCGTTAACGCGGGCCATATCATTGGTGGGGTCGATTGCGAGGATCTTCTCGAACTGGGCGAGGCCCTCTTCAGCGCGACCGCTGTTGACCAGCACGACGCCGAGATTGTTGCGCGCGTCGAGGTTGCCGGGCAGGAGAGTGACGGCACGACGGTAAGCTTGGATGGCCGCGGCGGTATCGCCGGTGCGCTGGCGCGCCAGGCCGAGCTGGTTCCACGCTTCGGAGGATTTCGGGTTGAGTGCGGTGGCAGCCGCGAGATGCGACAGCGCGGCGGAGAATTGGCTGGTTGCGTTTAGGGCCTGGCCGAAGTACAACCTGTAGTCGAAGCTCTTCGGTTCAATACGGGCGGCGCTCTCGAGGTGCGGGATGGCTTGGGTGGGGTCACCGGCGAGCCAGAAAGCGACGCCCATGTGGTAATGGGCGGGAGCCCACTGCGGGTCCAGTGCAAGCGCGCGCTCGAAGTAGAGTAGTGCTTCGTCGCGCCGATTGAGGACCGCCAGCAGGAAGCCAATCTCGTCCTGGATGCGTGCAGACTTAGGGTCGAGTGCGGCGGCCTGTTGCCAGGCAGCGAGCGCGGCGGAAGCGTCGCCGCGCGAGCGGGCGGCCACGGCTTGCGATTCGATGTCGCGAATCCGGGACTGCTGGGCCGCGCCAAGTACGGCGCCGGCGAAACATAGAATAAAGGCCAGACCGTAATGCCGGCCTGTTCTTAAAACTGGATGCGTAGGCCGAGTTGCCACTTTCTCATTTGAGCAAGATTCGCGATGGCAAAGATCTGCCCCGCTGTCGGTGAATCTACTTGCCCGTTGGGTTGTCCGAGGTTCACGTGGTTGAAGGCGTTGAAGAGCTCCGCGCGGAACTGACCCTGGACGCGTTCGGAGAACTGGAATTTCTTGCTCAGCGAGGCGTCGGTGTTAAAGAATCTCGGGCCGAAGAAGCCGTTGCGGGTGGCATTGCCGAAGGTGCCGGCGGCGGGCCGGCTCCAGGGTCCGCGCGTGCAGCCATTGGCGTTGAGAAGCGGAGTTGCGGTCGCGGTGTTAAGACAGCCCTGGCCACTGGTGCCGGCGGGAGCAGTCGCGAACCAGCCGGCAGCGCTGGGGTTCGAGACACTGGCACTGCCCACCAGGTTGGGGCGGCACGGGCCCGTATCTTCGTCGCTTCCGCAGTTGACGTACGAGGGTGTGTATGGAATGCCGGATTCCCAAGTGCCGAGACCCGCGATCTGCCAGCCGCCGACCAGCAGGTCCGACAGCCGCGATGCGTTCTTGAAGAAATGCTTGTTCTTGCCGAATGGCAGTTCGTAAAACCCGTTGAAGTTGAAGACGAAGCGGCGGACGCCGTTTTCGCGGCCGTAATCGAGGTGGCGGTCCCAGAAGAAGTAGGTGTTGGAGAAATCGAAGGCGCTGGCCCAGGTGAAGTTGCCTTGCAGTTGGAGTCCGCTACTGAAGCGTTTTTCGCCGCGGATCTGAAGCGAGTTGAACTTCACGCTGGCGTCGTCGGCAAAGTATTTGATGCTCTGGGTCCAGCCGAACTTCTGGTAAAAGAGGCGGCGCTGATTGGTGCTGAGCGTACCGAAGCCGACGATGCTGGGCTGGTTGATATTGTAGTTGGTGCCGCCGGCTGTGACATGGTAACCCTTGTTGCCGATGTAGCCGATGGAAACAACAGTGCCATGAGCAAGCTGGCGCTCGAGGGTGAGGTTCCAGGCATCCACCACGGGCAACCGCATGGTGCCGTCACTGCTAAGCGGCAGCACGTTGGGCGCGACACCGTTGGGCAGGATGGGATTGCCGTTGGGGCCCTTAGGCTGCGAGGCGAGAATGGTAGTGGGGTCGAGCGCGGTGGGGCCTTGCGCCAGCGTGAACACGGAGAGCCACGGCTGCGTTGGATTCAGCGACTGATTGGCGAGCACCGGCAGATTCTGAGTCACGTTGTGCCCGTAGGAAACGCCGAACACGCCCACGTCGTAGGAACGGCCGTAGCCGGTCCGAATCACCGTTTTGGGATCCAGCTGGTAGGCGATTCCGAGCCGCGGCGCGAAGTGGGTCAGCCCCGTCTTTACGTTGCCGTTCATGCTGACCCCGTTTTCACCGGCGATCATGACTTCGCCAGTGGCGAGGTTCTGAAAGCCGCCGTTATCCTTCCCGTTCACGTACTGCGGGAAGTAGATCTCCCAACGCAGACCGATGTTCATGCTGAGTCTCGGCGTGATCTTCCACGTGTCCTGCACGTAGGAGAAGAGGCGGTTCTGTCGCTCCGCGGCTTCGGTGGAGTTGCTGACGTAGCGTGTGAACGAGTTCACCTGGCCGAGGAGGAAGGACGCCAGACCCAGGCCGCCGCCAGTGGGACCCTGCGAGGTGGTTGGGTCGAAAGTAAGCTGTCCGGAGCGATGCGAATCGCTGGGCACGCGCAGATTCTGACCGTGGCGCCAGTCGACGCCGAACTTCACGGAGTGGTTTCCCACAATGTGGGTGGTGTTGCTGACCCACTGGAACTCGTTCTCCTGCTGGTTCAACGGGCAGTTGCACGAGTTGATCCCGAGCGAGTAGCCAAAGTTGAAACCGCCGGTGCCATTGATACCGAAGTGGGGCATGCCGGACGTGTAGTAAGGGTCATTGTTGAGACCGGGAATGCCCGCGTCCTTGGCGGGTGATGTTCCGACGCCGTTAGGGTTGACGAACACCCGATAGCGGAAGAAGCCGAAACGAAAGTCGGTAAGCCACGTAGGACGGATGGTGTAGTCGAAGCCCGCGGCAAGGCTCTGGTCGCGGAGGGACGACGTGCCGGCGAATCCCGCCACGGCGAAGGCCGGACCGCCCGCAGCCAGCCCGAAGGCGCCAGGAGCGCCCTGTTCGTATTTCATGAAGCTATAACGGCCAAAAATGTGTAACTTCTCGGTTTGGTAGCGGTCTATGCGGACGTTGAAGGAGTCACTGTTGAGCACGCCCTGGCCGGAGGCGACGAAGTTGGGAACCGCGCCGCTGACGCCGCTGACGTTGGGTAGCGGGATGTACTTGAGCAGAGCCTGCGCCTGTGGCGCCAGCAGGTTCGACGGGATGACGTTTCCGGCGAACGGTTGGCGCGCGGCGGGAACGATATTGCAATCGGTTCCGTTGCAGGGATTGTAGATGGGGGTGTTCAGGTCGCTCAGATCGCCGGTGCGTTCAGCGGCGGTGGGGGTGCGGGTGAGCAAGGAAGCGCCGTTGTGTTGGCGGTTGCCCTGGTAGTCGCCGAAGTAGAAGGTCTTGTCCTTCTGGATCGGACCGCCGAGGGAGCCGCCGAACTGGTTCCACAGCGTGGGCGGGATGAACTTTCCGTTGCTGCCGACGATGGGCTGTGCCTGCGCGAAGGGATCGCGGGCTGCACCGTGCTGGTCGCGGCGGTATTCGAAGGCGCTGCCGTGCAGCGTGTTGGTGCCGGATTTGGTGTGCGTGGCGATAATCGCCTGGCTGGCCTGTCCGAGTTCCGCGTCGTAGGAAGTGGTCGTGATCTTCATTTCGGACACAGAGTCCAGATTGGGAGTGATGACGGGTTCGCCGAGGACGGAATCGCGGTTATCGGTGCCATCCAACTGGAAGGAGATGCCACCCCAATACTGGCCGCCGATGGTGGGACGGAAGATGTCGTGGGGCTGCTCGCTGGGGGCGCTTGTGCCGGTGGCCTGTACGCCGGGGACCGCGAAATAAACGCGGCTGAGATCGCGGCCGAAAATGGGCAGCTCCTGGATTG
>JAOAPT010000774.1 GCA_025463045.1 Candidatus Solibacter sp. | reverse complement strand
CACAGTTTTCCCATCACTCCCCAGGTACGTGAATTTCTTGCCGCGCGCGATACGGCGGATCCCAGGCTGTTGATCCGTCACATAAGAAAGGCGGGCATCCACCGCGGATGCCACGGGTGATGCCATCTCGATCTTGGAAACTACTTTGGACGGCGACGTGTCTTGTCCCTCCCACCGCCCCCAATGCAATCTCAGAGCCATCGCGATGCGTGGTGTCCAGCACGGTCACACGAACATGAAAAATATCTTCCCTCTCCTTTCAGCAGGTTCCACGATATAAGCACCGGTAACTCCGATACGGTGTGCTACTTTCGGACCAGGTACGGTGATGCGCGCTCCCCCGAATGCGGTTTCGGCGGGACAAGCGGAAAGCGGGACAAATTTGGCCCGCTTTTTCGCATCCCGGTGACGGTGCGTCCTTTTATTTCAATAATTCGCCCGGTCGAACGCGGGCCAAATCTGGCCCGCATCCCTCCGCATCCCTTCTCCCCCTGGGCGATGGCCGGCAGCCAATGCTAAAATGAAAGTTATCCACTCCCTGGGAGGAAAAACCTAAGTTGAACACTGCAATCCTCGCTCTGGAAGACGGCAACGTCTTCGAGGGCCGGAGTTTTGGTGCGCCCACAGAGCGGAGCGGGGAAGTTGTCTTCAATACCGCTCTCACCGGATACCAGGAAGTCTTCACCGACCCTTCGTATTCCGGCCAGATTGTCATCCTGACGAACCCCCAAATCGGCAACTACGGGACCAGTTCCGCCGATAGCGAATCGCGCGGTCCCTACATCGAAGGGCTCGTCGTTCGCGAGTTCTCGCCCATCGCCAGCAACTGGCGCTCGGACATTTCGGCCGACCAGTTCCTCGCCAACTCCGGCGTGCCCATCGTCAGCGATCTCGATACGCGCGCCCTGGTGCGCCACCTGCGTACCCGCGGCGTGATGCGCGGCGTGCTCTCCGCGATTGAGCGCGATCCCGCCAAGCTCGTCGAAAAAGCGCGCAATATTCCGACCATGGCCGGGCTCGATCTCGCCAGCCGTGTCACCACTCCCGAGAGCTACGAGTGGACCAAGACCGTCGAGCAGTGCTCGCCTTCCGACCTGATCGGACGCGACGAAAAACCGCTCTACAACGTCGTCGCTTACGATTTCGGCATCAAGCACAACATCCTCCGCCGCCTGGTCCATGCCGGATGTAAAGTGACCGTCGTCCCCGCGCTCACCAGCGCGGAAGACGTGCTCGCGCTCAAGCCCGATGGCATCTTCCTATCCAATGGCCCGGGCGACCCCGAGCCGCTCGTGCCGCAGATCAACAACATCCGCAAGCTGATCGGCAAGAAGCCGATCTTCGGCATCTGCCTCGGCAATCAGTTGCTCGGGCTCGCTATGGGCGGCAAAACTTACAAAATGAAATTCGGACATCGCGGCGCCAACCACCCGGTGCGCAATGAACTCACGCAGCGAGTCGAGATCACCTCGCACAATCACGGTTTCGCGGTCGATCCCGATTCGCTCAATCTCAACGAGGTCGAAATCACTCACGTCAATCTGAACGATCAGACGCTCGAAGGCTTCCGCCATCGCAGCCACCCGGTCTTCTGCGTGCAATACCATCCCGAAGCGGCGCCCGGTCCGCACGATTCGCACTACCTGTTCGATGATTTCACCAAGCTCATGCGGGAGGCGAAATAGATGCCCCGCCGCACCGATATCCACCGCATCCTGATCATCGGCTCCGGGCCCATCATCATCGGCCAGGCCTGCGAATTCGACTACTCCGGCACCCAGGCCGCCAAGGCCCTGCGCGCCGACGGCTTCGAAGTCATCCTCGTCAACTCGAATCCGGCGACGATCATGACCGATCCGAATCTCGCCGACAAGACGTACGTTGAGCCGCTCACCCGCACGTACCTGGAGGAGATCATCCGCCGCGAGCGGCCCGACGCGCTGCTCTCCACCGTCGGCGGGCAGACCGGGCTGAACCTCTCCGTGGAGCTCGCCGAAGCCGGCGTGCTCGATAAGTACGGCGTCGAATTGATCGGCGCGAAAATCGACGCCATCAAGAAGGCCGAAGACCGCCTCCTCTTTAAGGATGCGATGCGCAAGATCGGCCTCGCCACTCCGCAATCGCAATTGATCTCTACCGTCGCGGCGGGACTCGAGTTCGCCGAAAAGATCGGCTACCCGAATATTCTTCGCCCCAGCTTCACGATGGGCGGCACGGGCGGCGGCATCGCGTACAACAAGGAAGAGCTCGTCGAAATTCTCGAGCGCGGTATCGCGCTCAGTCCCGTTCACGAAGTTTTGATGGAAGAAAGCGCGCTCGGCTGGAAGGAATACGAGCTCGAGGTGATGCGCGATCTCGCCGACAACTGCATCATCATCTGCTCCATCGAAAACTTCGACCCGATGGGTGTGCACACCGGCGATTCCATCACCGTCGCTCCGGCGCAGACCCTGACCGACCGCGAATATCAGATGATGCGCGACGGCGCGCTGCGCTGCCTGCGCGAAATTGGCGTCGATACCGGCGGCAGCAACGTGCAGTTCGCGATCAATCCGTCGGACGGACGGATGGTCGTCATCGAGATGAATCCGCGCGTCTCGCGCAGTTCCGCGCTCGCGTCGAAAGCCACGGGCTTCCCAATCGCGAAGATCGCCGCGAAACTCGCGGTCGGCTACCGGCTCGACGAGATCCGCAACGACATCACGCTCAAGACGCCGGCCTGCTTCGAGCCGACCATCGACTACGTCGTCGTCAAAATCCCCAAGTGGGCCTTCGAAAAATTCCCCGGCGCCGACACCACCCTCGGCACCCAGATGAAATCCGTCGGCGAGGTGATGGCCATCGGCCGCACCTTCAAGGCCGCGCTCTGGAAGGGCATACGCAGTCTCGAAACCGGCAAGGCCTTCGGCAGCGAGAAGTACGACAAGAACCTGATCGCGAAGAAGCTGATCACTCCCACGCCCGACCGCCTGAACTACATTCGCTTCGCGCTCGCTTCCGGCTACAGCGTCGCCGAGATTCACGAGCTCACGTCGATCGATCCCTGGTTCCTCGAGCAGATGAAGGCCGTCGTCGATATGGAGGCCGCACTTGCCAACACCACGCTGGCCACCGCCACCACCGATGAATTCCGCCAGGCCAAGCGCTTCGGCATCAGCGACGCGCAGCTCGCCAAAACCTGGGGCACTACCGAAATCGAAGTGCGCAATCGCCGCAAGGAACTCGGCGTGGTCGCCGTCTTCAGCCGTGTCGATACTTGCGCCGCGGAGTTCGAGAGCTTCACGCCGTACCTCTACTCCAACTACGAGACCTCTTGCGAAGCCGACCCTGGTACCGGCAAGAAAGTCATGATCCTCGGCAGCGGCCCCAACCGCATCGGGCAGGGGATCGAGTTCGATTATTGCTGCTGCCACGCGTCTTTCTCCCTGCAGGAAATGGGCGTCGAATCGATCATGGTCAACTGCAATCCGGAGACCGTCTCCACCGACTATGACACCAGCGACCGCCTCTACTTCGAGCCGCTCACGCTGGAGAACGTCCTCAACATCGTCGATACGGAGAAGCCGGACGGCGTGATCGTGCAGTTCGGCGGACAGACGCCGCTCAATCTCGCGCTCCCGCTGAAACGCCTCGGCGTGCCGATCATCGGCACCGATCCGGAAAATATCGATCTCGCCGAAGACCGCAAGCTCTTCGGCAAGCTGCTCGAGGATCTCAAGATTCCGTGCCCCGCCAACGGCACCGCAACCTCCGTCGAAGAAGCCTGCGCCGTTGCCGCGCGCGTCGGCTATCCCGTGCTCGTGCGCCCCAGCTATGTGCTCGGCGGCCGCGCGATGGTGATCGCCTACGACGAGGAAATGGTGCGCCAGTACATGCGCGAGGCTGTCACCTTCTCGCAGGAGCGCCCGGTACTCGTCGATCGCTTTCTCGAGGATGCGACCGAAGTCGACGTCGATGCGCTTGGCGATGGCACCGACGTGTTGATCGCCGGCATCATGGAGCATATCGAAGAGGCCGGCGTACATTCCGGCGACAGCTCCTGCGTGCTGCCTCCGCAATCGCTCTCACCCGAAATTCTCGCGACCATCGAAGACTATACGGTGCGGCTCGCCAAGGCGCTCAAGGTCATCGGGTTGATGAACGTGCAGTACGCGATTCAGAACGGCGTCGTCTACGTGCTCGAGGTCAATCCGCGCGCCTCGCGGACAATCCCATACGTCAGCAAAGCAACCGGCTATCCGCTGCCGAACATCGCGGTTGGTTTGATGTGGGGCAAGAAGCTGAAGGATTACGGGCTCAGTTCCGGCAAACTCAGCGTGCCGCAGGTGTTCGTCAAATCGCCGGTCTTCCCGTTCAACAAATTTCACGGCGTCGACCCGGTGCTCGGACCGGAGATGCGCTCGACGGGCGAAGTGATGGGAGTCGGGATCAACTTCGGCGAGGCGTTTCTAAAGGCGCAGATTTCCGCCGGCAGTCCGCTGCCCGAGAAGGGCACGGTCTTCATCAGCGTCAACGATCACCATAAGAAGGAGGCGGTCGATGTCGCGCGCCGCTTTGCCGCGCTCGGCTTCTCGCTGGTCGCGACACGCGGCACGGCGACCGCACTGCGCAACGCGGGTCTGACCGTCCGGACAGTTTTTAAGGTGAACGAAGGCCGTCCCAACGCGGTCGATCTGCTCAAGGGCGGCAACATTCAACTGGCGATCTATACGACTGCCGGCGCGAGCGCCTTCTCGGACGAAAAATCGATCCGCCGCAGCGCCGTGACGTATCGCGTCCCCTGCATCACCACGATGAGCGGCGCCCGCGCCGCCGCCGACGCCGTCGCTGCCCGACTGCGCGATCCCATCCGCGTCTGGAGCTTGCAGGAGATCCACGAAAGCAAAAGCACCGTCGCGTAGTGCTCCGCTCTGGTTGCGCGGCTCGGCGGCAACCGCTCCTGACGCGCGCGCGCCAGCGGCCCACCAACGATGATGTCCCTCGCAACCGCGACCGTTAGGGCGCGAGTCACGCGCGCGACTCCGATTGGGTGTGTTCTTCAACGGAGCGCTGGCCCTCCTCGCGTGACCACCGCTCCCTCACGGTCGCGGCTCCGATTGGAGTGCGTTCTTCAACGGAGTGAGTGATGAAGTGCCGAGCGCCGAACCGAGCCGCGACCCTTACGGAGCGGTGGTCGCCCCAAGCGCGGTCAACCAATTCCCCACAGAGCCTTCCCTTCCTCGGCGATCAAATCCGGCATCTCTTCCGGGAAAAACAGATTCGCATTTTCCACGCGCCGGACGCCGTGCGAACCGGGGAGCGTGCGATCCAACCACTCTGCCCACTCGACGCCGAAGAACGCGTCCTTAAGACCCCAGACCATCCGCGCCGAGCCTCTCCACTTCCTCAGATCTTCGCGGATCGCCACCAGTACGTTTTCCCCGAGCGATACGGTATACCGGTCCAACTGCGCCTTGCGCAGAGGCGTCGCAATTAGCGGACGGAAATACATTTCGAGCGTCTCATCGGACAGCCGTTCGGGATCAGTGAACGCACTGCCGATTCCCTTCGCGGAGCGTGCCAGTCCCTTCTCCTGCAACTGCGGAACTACGTAGCGTTCGGTGAACATGCCGTTCTTTCCCAACGTAACGGCGGGAAGAAACTTCGCCGGCGGATTGTTCTCATCCACGTCGCAATTCGTGAGCAGCACGGTACGAACGCGCGCGGGATGGCGAGCGATGAACAACTGCGCCACCAGTCCGCCGCTATCGTTCGCCACCAGGTCCACTGTGTCGACGCGCAACCGGTCCAGCAGCGACACGAGCATGGAGACTTGCGTATCGGGTGTGATGTCCTGGCCCTCGCGAGCTTGCGTGAAGCCGAGGCTCATCAGGTCCGGCGCAATGCACCGGCGATACGGGCGCAGCCGCTCCAGGGCGCCGCGCCACTGAAGACCATTTAACGGGAAGCCGTGCAGGAAGAGCGCCGCGGGGCCGCGACCGTGTTCGACGTACGCGACCTCGGCGGCCGGTAGCGAAGCGAAGCGGCGCGAACGCCTGTACCATTCCGCATCGATTCGCGCCGGCTGCTTCGCGAATGACCGAGCGGCCAGCGTTCCAAGAAAAGTTCTGCGTCTCATGCACTCATTGTCACGAGGCACCGCCGCCGCCGCCCGCACATTCCGGCAGTTTCGAGCACAAACCGATCACAAAATGATCGAGCGTCGGATCGCCTTGGGAGGCGCACCGAGAGCGCGCCGCATGTGGCGCGCCATGTGACTCTCGTGCGTGAATCCCACGGCCTGCGCGATCTCCGCCATCGTGAGCTCGCTGCTTGCGATTAGCGCCCTGGCGCGCTCGACGCGCCGTTGAATCACATATTGATGCACCGGCAGTCCGGTCGATTGCCGGAAGAGCTTCGTCAGATGCGAAGCGCTGACGCCCGCGACCGAGGCCACGTGTTCGATCGAGATATTCTCGGCCAGCGTCTCGTCGATGAACGACAGAACCAACTTCAATTTGCGTCCACTCAAGCCCTGGTGAAGTTCCGCCGCGGGCTTCGACACTCCGCTGTGGCGCGCGATCAAACGCGATGCGGCCGCGAGCGCCAGACCATCCAGGTAGAAACGTCCCGAGGGACATCCCGCTTCCATCTCACGACGCATCGCGGAACTCAGCGCTTCGAGTTCCGGATCGCGAATCTGATAGCGATTGCGAATCTCGAGCCGGGCGTGGTCGATTCCCGACTCGTTTGCCACGGTGCGGAGCAGGGATTGAGGCAGGCTGACGATCAGGGCCGTATCATTTTCATCGTGAATCTCCCAGCGACTGGGCGTACGCGCGGGAATGATGTCGATATCGCCGTGCACCGCCGTTCCGACAAAGCGCCTCCCGTCGCGACGGCAAGCGATCCTGGCCGGCGCGCCCAAGTGCACACTGATGAGAACGTTCTCGAGTTCCGGCGCTTCGAGCACTCCGATCGCGTCATGACGCACCTGAATTGCGACGCCGTCAGGCGTACTGACGTGCGCCAGCACCTCGGAAGACTTGCGGTTTAGTGGCATGCCACCCCACAATCGCGGCCGCAAAAAAAGAACCCGGCGGATGTTTCACCGCCGGGCCGCGTCGTTTCAATTTGACCCTGTATTGGTAACTTCCTGGTCCCCTTCGCGTCGGGGACAGGGTCTCTATCAATATATCACCGAATCGTCACCCTTTTGATGAAGTCGAGACGGGGAAAACGACCTTCCAGATACGAATTTCCCTGTACCTCGATTTTCGACGGATCGGGCCCCTGGCCGCGTGGCGGCATATCGCCATACGAGTCGTAGAGGCCATCCAGCACCTCCATTCCGGTCACCACTTTGCCAATCGGAGCGAACCCGCTCTTATCCAGATCCTTATTGTCCTTGCGGTTGAAGAATAACTGTGTAGTGCGATTATTCGCTCCCAAATGCGCGTAAGTCAGCGTCCCCTTCTTGTTACTCTGTTTGACCGGATCGTCGCGCAGATTAGCGGTGGACCACAAGGCACTCGTCGACGGATCGCCATTGATTCCGAACTGCGCGTAGGCGCGCGTCACCCGGAAAAATCGATTCCCATCGTAATATCCGGTCTTGACCAGGGAGTAGAAGTGATCGACTCCGATGGGCGCCCAGTCGCGGTGGATTTCCACCACGATCGGACCTTTCGAGGTGTCGAAGGTCGCCTGAAAAACGTCAGGCGTTTTCTCCTCCGCCTTGGTCGCAACTTTCTTCTTCTCGACCGTTTTCAAGCCGTCGGGCGACGAACATCCACCAAGCGCGAGGCACGCAGCCGCGCTCAGGGCAAGCCAGCAGAATCTCCGCATCGTCACCCAGTATGGCATGCTGAAATTTGGCTCTCTACGACGACTTCGCCTGGTTCTACAACCGGTATTGGAATGAGGAATTTCACAGCCTGGCCTTCCCGATCCTGGAGCGCATCTGGCTCCCGCGCGTGCCTTCCGGCGGCCGCGTGCTCGACGTCTGCTGCGGCACCGGTTATCTCGCAGGGCTTCTGACCGGGCGCGGCCTGCGCGTCACCGGAGTCGACGCGTCTCCGGCGATGATCGCGCACGCGCAGGAGAACGTCCCCGAGGGCGAATTCCACGTCGCCGATGCCACGAAGTTCCGCGTCCCCGGCCGTTTCGATGGCGCCGTCTCCACCTTTGACAGCCTCAATCATATTCTGGAGCCGAAGAAACTCGACGCCGTGCTCAAGCGCACCGCGAAGGCGCTGAAATCCGGCGCTCCCTTCGCCTTCGACATGCTGTTGGAATCCGCCTATCAGACCAATTGGGCCGACGCATTTTCGGTGGTGCGCGACGACCACGTGCTGCTGATAACCGGCACCGGCTTTGATTTCCGCTCACACCTGGCGCAATGCCGGATCACGATGTTCCGCCTGCTCAATGGCGCTTGGCGGCGCAGCGACGTGGAAGTGCACGAGCGGTGCTACAGCACGAAAGAAATCGACGCGGCCCTCACCCGCGCCGGCTTCGAAGACATCATGTATTACGACGCGCGCGACCTTGGAATGAGCGGCCAGCTCGGACAGGGCCGGACCTTTGTAATAGCAGTACGGGCGAGATAGTACTTTTTCCGCGCTAGTTTTTCCCCATCCCTCGCTTTACCACTCAGGAGGAGTCGATGCCCTTGCAGCCGCTGTCTCTTGGGAAGATCCGAAATATGTACTGATTGACACCAGGCTTAAAGTGTGGTTTCTGGTACTGTTCTCGAACATGTCTAAAACCAGAGGATTAAAGCTCTCTGTCTTGCCGATTGCGCTAACGGTGTTGGCCTTGCCCCTCGCCGTCGTCCGGGGAGACAGCAAGAAGCCCAAGGTTGAAAACCTCGCCGCGTTTCCGAACGCGTCGGGTGTGCTGCGAACCTTCAACCGCAATGGTGATATCGACCTGAGCGGCCCGTTTTTTCAGAGCCTCAGCGGCAACGGCCGCTCGTGCGGCACCTGCCACCAGCCCGGCGATGCGATGAGCGTCTCCGCCGCGCACATTCAGGATCGCTTCCAATCGTCGCAAGGCCTGGACCCGATCTTCCGCACCAACGATGGGTCGAACTGCGATCACAGCATCGACACCACGACAGTTGCCGGACGGAGCGCCGCCTACAGCCTTTTACGAACCCGCGGACTGATCCGCATCGCGCTCTCCCCACCGGCGGGCGCCGAGTTCGAAGTGGTCTCCGTCGTCAACCCGTACGGCTGCAGCGAGACGACGACGCTCTCCATGTACCGCCGTCCTCTGCCTTCCACCAATCTCAAATTCCTCAGTACCGTGATGTGGGACGGGCGCGAATCTTCCGCGCAGACCGGCACGACGCCGATCAATTCCACGAATTACCCGCTGTCGCTGAACGCGAACCTGATGCATCAGGTGGTCGACGCAACCACCGGCCATGCCCAAGGAGTGCCGCCCACCGTCGCGCAGCAGCAGGCGATTCTCGATTTTGAAATGGGACTCTCCACCGCCCAGAGCGAAGACCACGGCGCGGGGGACCTGGATGCGCAGGACGCAGCCGGCGGCCCGACGAACTTGAGCAAACAGGAGTTCTTCATCGGCATCAACGATCCGGTAGGGTTGAATCCGACGAACAGGCCGTTCACCTCGGTCATCTTCAACCTCTTCGATTCGTGGAAACAGGTGGGCAATCCGCACCGCGCGGCAATCGCACGGGGGCAGGAGATCTTCAACACGCGGACCTTCACGGTCTCGGGCGTGGGAGGTCTCAACGGCAATATGTTCCCCGGCACCACCAGCCCGGTGCCGGATTCGCTGGTCACCACTTGCGGCATTTGCCACGATAGCCCGAACGGCGGAAACCATTCGATCTCCGCGCCCCTGAATATCGGGATCGCGACGGCGAACGACGCAACCGTCAATCCGCTCGATCTGAGCTATCTGCCGAGGATTACGCTGCGCAAAATCAGCACCGGGGAAACGGTGACCACGACCGATCCGGGACGCGCGATGATCACCGGTAAGTTCGCCGATATCGCCCGTTTCAAGGGGCCGGTGCTGCGCGGTCTCGCGGCGCGCGCGCCATACTTCCACAATGGTGCGGCGCAGACCCTGCTGGACGCGGTGAATTTCTATGACGTGCGCTTCCACATCGGTTTGAGTGCCCAGGAGAAGTCCGACCTGGTGGCCTTCCTGAATTCGCTTTAAGACGCGAGCGCAGTGTTGAACCGCAGGTAGTTGCGGATGAAGGCGCCCATCATGCGGTCGGTTACGGTCATGTGATCGCCCAGCCACGTGTTCAGGTACTTCACCAACCCGGTGCAGCAATCCGCATCGCCTGCGTCTACCTGCTTAATCGTCAGGCGGAGGCGCTTGCGGATCGTATCGTGCTGGCGCTTGTGCCAGTCGTAGGCGGCGTAGTGGACGACTTTCATCAGACGTTCCTCGTGCCGGAAATGTTCGTCCACCGCCTCCATCAAGTTCGCCAGAATCGGTCTGAGCTGCGCCGGTTTGCCCCCGGCGACCATGGCCTGATGGAGTTCCGCCCCGATCCGGCAGAGTCCTCGATGCTCTGCATCGATCTCCGGAAGATAAACGGAATGGTCTTTGCTCCATCTAAATAGACTCATGGGAGCATGATACCGCAATTTCGGAGTACAGGTACCGAAATACCTGTATGGCGCCGTGGCATACTCTTGGAATATGCGGCGGTTTGCGGTATCGGCGATCTTCGCGGGGGCGGCGTGCGCAGCATCGTGGTATCCGCTTCAACCGGGTGACTCGCGGGTCTATCGGAACGAGCCGCTCGAGGGCGACATGGCCCATCCGATAGTGAAACGCTGGACAACGGAAGAGACGATCGTCAGCGCGGTACCCGATGCGAAGCTCAAAGGAACGCTAGTCACCCTGCGAACGAGGGCGCTGGAAGGGATACAGCGCGAGCCGCCCGAATCGCGCTTACTTGTCCGCGATAACTGTATCTATGTGTTTGACGGCAGCGATGCCGAGTTGCGCGGACTCTGCTTCCCGATGGCCGCGGGGAAGACGTGGGGCAGGGTACCGACGACATCGCCCGCGCAGGAGTACGTCTGGCGCGTGCGTGCAGTCAACGCAGATCCATACGGCGTGCCACAGGTCAACACGTTCCATCTCTCGGCACACGAGTCGTCGTGAACCGTGATCGACCGCTGGTTCGCGGAGGGTGTCGTAATCGTGCAGGAGATCACCGAGCACCACGGAACGTACGACGAGGAGAGGCGGCAGTTGGTGCG
>JAOAPT010000767.1 GCA_025463045.1 Candidatus Solibacter sp. | reverse complement strand
GTGATCTCGCAGCTCGAGCGAAATCCCGCAATTTCGAAGATACAGAACGCCGCGTTGTGACGCCGCAGGATTCCGTAGATCTCCTCCGTATGCCACGTCGGATTGCGCAGTTCGAACGCATAGCGATGCCCCGCCGGCAGCGCTTCGATGAATGTCTCGAGCCGCTCCGCATTCACCTCCCACTGCGGCGGAAGTTGGAACACGATCGGTCCGAGCTTCTCACCCAGGCGGTCGACTCGTTCGAAGAAACGCTCGATTCCTAGCTCCGCGTCCTTCAGCTTTTTCATGTGGGTGAGGAAGCGGCTGCCCTTGACGGCGAACACGAAATTGGGCGGCGTCGATTCGCGCCAGACATCCAGCCCGTGCTCTCCCGGCAAGCGGTAGAACGTATTATTCAACTCGACCGTGTCGAAGTGCTGGACGTAGAAATTCAGCATCTTCGACGCGGGCAGCCGTTCGGGATAGAAAACGCCGAGCCAGTGCTTGTAGTGCCACCCCGAACAGCCGATCCGGATATCGCAAGCGCGTGTCACACCGCTAATTCTTTGAGCACCGACTTCGCTTTCGGCGTCCAGCCCAACTCCTGGATCGCCTTCCGCGACGTGATCATCTGATCGAGGCACAGCGCATCCGCCATCGGACCCATCGTGCGGCGAGCTTCCTCAATCGGCATCGATTCCGTTCGTGCGCCTGCCGCCGACGCAGCGGCCTGGGCGACATCTTTCACCGCGATCGACGGACCCGCGCTCGCAAAGTAGAGCGATCCGGCTGGAGCCTGCAGCGCCAAAACATAGAGGTCCGCGAGATCGTCGACGTGGACGAACGGCCATCGATTCTCGCCCGTGCCGACGTAGCGCACCACGCCTTCCCTCGCCTGCCGCTGGAATCCGCCGACCATCCCGCCAGTGATCCCGCCGCCGCGTCCGTAGACCATCGCGGGACGAATCACCACGCCGCGCGGACCTTGTGTTTCGAGCACGAGTTGTTCGTGCGCGGGACGCCACGCCACCAGCGGCGTCGGATTCACCGGCCAGGTTTCATCGGCTTCGCGCCCGCCGGTATCGCCGGTCACCCAGATGCCGCTCGTGTAGAGAAAGGGACGGCCGGTCAGGCGATACTCTTCGAGCACCGTGTTCACCAGCAAACGGTCGAGGTGCGCGGCTTGGGCCGAGTACTCCTGCGCCAGATGAATCGCAGCATCGGCGTCGCGTGCGGCGCGGAGCACGGTCGCCGCATCGCGCAGATCGCCGCGCACCGGAAGGACGCCGGCACTCTCCAATTTACGAGCCGACTCCTCTGAGCGGGCCAGCCCCGTCACCTGATGACCGAAGCCACCCAGTCTTTCTGAGACGGCGGAGCCAATGTAGCCGCTGGCTCCGGTAACGAAAATTTTCATGCTTCGATTGTCGCCTACGACTACCCGACGCGGGCTTTGCGCTGCGCCAGTGAAACGGTCTCGCTGCGCGCAGGCTTACGTTCGGCAATCGCCGTGAGGCGCTTCACCTGGTCGGTCACGCACACCAGGAACATCGGCTGCTTCGCATTCTTCAGCAGGTCGATAATCCGGGCGGGCGCTTCTTCCAGGTAAATCGACTTTCCGTCTGTCAGTAGATGGACGTCGGCGGTGCCGGCGATCGCATCGCTCAGCCGCTTACCCATGTCCTTTTGCAGGAAGCGGAGCACGCGGCGGATCTTTTGCAGCGAGAAACCCTTACGCCGCAGTTCGGCGATCACGGAGATTTCCACGACTTCCTCGGGCATGTAGATCCGCTTGTGCCCGTCCTGCCGCGGAGACACGACATTACGCTCGTCCCACCACTGCAATTGACGCAAGCTGACGCCGCAGATGCGCGCTACATCGCTCGAGTTGTAGCCTGGGGCTTCACTCGAAGCCATCGGCCGGGTCTTCCTGCTTTTCAACATTTTGCGCCACTTCCGTTTTGAACAGTTAAGAGTGCCAACTTGGATTGTACATGCGCCACCGGTAGTGTCAATGGGGCGCGAAGATCAGGATAACAGAAGATGAATTCTCGCGCCGCGCCGCTTATCTCGTCTTCCCGGCAGTCTTCCCGTCTTCCCGCCAGTCTTCCGCCAGTCTTCCCGGCGGGCTAAGGCGCACATCGGCACTCCGCCTGCACAAGCAAACGCCGGAGGAATATCGATGACGTCCACCGAAAACAAGAACAACCAAAGCACCTCAACAGGTTTCGACGCACCCGACCATGAAACCAAGATCTGGCTTGGCATCGCTGTCGGCGTCGCCGTGGGCATCGGCATCGCGATCTCACGCCGCAAGAGGAGCCGCTGGGACACCGCGCGAAGTTTGACCAGTCGCGTCACTGAGCGCTCCGGCGAATTATCCGAAGTCGCGCTCGAACTCGCCGGACGAGTGCGCAATATTTTCGAAGAGAGTGTCAAAGTTGTCGAAGGCGCTACTAATCTTTGGGCCAGCGGGCGAAAACTCGTTGGATACTGACCTTTCGGGAATACTAACTTAGTACCCAAGATTAACAGCGTACCGGGCGTTTTGGTTCGAGTTCAGTACCGGCAGAACTCCAGCACAGTCATATAGTTATTGCTGTATTTACGGCGCATTAGTAGACTTGAATCTAACCGCCGTGATCCACAGCAAGTTTGATTTCCTCACTAACGAATTTATTACTGGCGAGTTGCTCTCCGAGAAACTCGCCAGGGGGCCATTGTCCGCCGACGAAGCGGTTCGGCTCGCAATCGAGATCGGCGCGGCGCTCCACAGAGTGCACACCAGTGGTGGCGTGCACGGTCAGCTTTCCCCTTTTTGCATCGCTCTGCCGCAGGCCGGCGCACGCATACTCCGGCCGAGTGCGTCACCGGAAGACTCGGCCGCCTATCGTTCTCCCGAACAACTCCGCGGCGAAAATCCCGATGTGCGCAGCGATGTTTTCGCCTACGGCGCGGTGGTTTACGAAATCGCCAGCGGCAGACGCGCATTTCCTGGCGTGGGTACCGAACTCGCGCAGCGCATTCAGAAGCAAGATCCGGAACCGTTAGACGGCCAGTCGCTCCTTTACCAAACGCTCGATAAGGTAATCGCGGGCTGCATCGAGAAAGATCCGGCGCGCCGCCGCCAACGCGTGCAGAACGCGGTGATCGAATTGAAACTCGGTGGCGGTTCCCAGCCGCGGCCCACGGATCTCGTGATCCCGCGGCAGCCGCTGCGGAAGGCCGCTCCGCCGCCCGCTCCGGAAGCGGTCCTGCCGGAGCCGCCGGTCTCACGGTCGGCACCGGGTCCCGTGGCCATCCACATCCCGCGGCCCACGATCAACATTCCGCGGTCGGACGTCGGCCCGTACGCGGCGCAGGTCAAGGCGGCATATGGGAACACCTTTCGCCGCCGCTTCGGCCTGATCGGTGCGGGAGTGCTGCTGCTTGCCGCGACTTCGGTCGCCGCCGTTTTCTACTTGAACAAGAAGCCAGCCGCCCCGGTAGTCAGATTCTCCGTCACGCAGCCCGAACACACCAGCTACCCGGGCATGCCGTCGGTTTCTCCCGATGGCCGCTACCTGGCCTTCTCCGCCGTGGGACCAGAAGGCAAACGAATGCTGTGGCTGCGTCCGCTGGATGCGCTCCACGCCACCGTGATTCCGGGCTCGGAGGGCGCGTCTGCGCCTTTCTGGTCGCCCGACAGCCAGATGATCGGTTTTTTCGGCGGCAAGAATCTTCAAAAGGTGCGCATCAGCGGCGGAGCTCCGGAAGTCATCTGCGCGGCCGAAGCGTCTCCGGGCGGCGGTGCGTGGAACAAGGATGGCACGATCCTCTTTTCTCCGAGCCTCTCCGATGGGTTCTATCGGATCTCGGCTAGCGGCGGCAAGCCGCAACCGGTCCTCACGCTCAACGAAGCCAAAGGCGAGCACGGCGATCTGTGGCCGCAGTTCCTTCCCGACGGCAAGCACTTCATCTTCTTTCAGCAGACCGACAATGCCGAGACGTCCGGCGTGTATGTAGGTTCACTCGATCAGCCGGACTATCGTCGCCTGTTCACCAGTCAGACCAACGCAGTCTATTCGGCGGCCGACCCCGGTTCGCCGAAGACCGGGTTCCTTCTGTATATCAATGACCGCGATCTGACCTCGCTCGAATTCAACACGAGCCGCCTGGAGACCTCCGGCGAACCGAGGGTGCTTGCAAATGACATCGGTGCGGTCCGCAGTCTCGCGCTGGCCCCCATTTCGGTCTCCGCGACCGGAGTCCTGGTCTACCAGGGCGTAGGTCAGCCAACTCGCGAATTATTATGGATGGATCGCGGCGGCCGGCAGATCACCGTAGCCGGCACACCCGGCGAATGGGGTCCGGTCCGCATTTCTCCCGACGGCCACCGCGCCGCTGCCGCCAAGCTCGCGCCGGACAGCAAGGTCGCGCATTTGTGGCTGCTCGATGTGGGCGGCACGGCGGAACAGATCTCGCCGGACTCTTCACAGCATGAAGGTTCCCCGGTCTGGGCTCCGGACAGCGCACACCTCGCCTACTTTGCCCGGCAGGGTGAGGCGGCCGACATCTATACCCGTTCGACCATCGCCAACAGCCGCTCCGAACTGTTGTTCAAGAATTCCGGCGCCCCCACCGACTGGTCGCATGACGGCAGGTTCCTCCTCTTCGGGCAGGCCGGTGCCGGCACGAAGCTCAATGTCTGGGGCATCTCGGTAGGCGATCGCCGCACAGCGCCGATTCTCGATACCGTTTACTCGGAAAGCTTCGGAGCCATTTCGCCGGACGGTAAGTGGCTCGCCTACCAGTCCGATCAATCCGGCCGGAATGAAGTCTACATCCAACAGTTCGACGGACTCAGCAATGGCACCAAGCGCCGCTGGATGGTTTCGAAGAGCGGCGGCCTTCCGCGCTGGAGATCCGATAGCGCCGAATTGTTCTATATGACGCCCGACGGGCGCATGATGACGGTCTCCATTCGGCCGTCGAGCGACGGTGGCGTTGAGACCGGCGCCCCGCAGCGTCTCTTTCAGACACGCCCTGTTCCGAAGACCTGGAATCTGTACGATGTATCCCCCGATGGACAGAGATTCCTCTTGAATCTGCCGCTCGAATGGACGAGTGCGGCGCCCATCACGGTTATCACGAACTGGACCGAGAAGCTGAAAGACTAAATTCCCTCCATTAAAATCAATAGCTTGCGCGCAACCCGACCAATGCCGGGCGGGTAGTATAATGAAAGTGTCCCACCTGTACGGAATAAGGAAAGATTATGAATACCCGCAAGTTTTGGCCTCTCGATTCCGATTCGGAAGGAGAGATCTACGAGAATCTAGCTTGGGATCTGCCCGGCTTTCGCCGTGATCGTCCCGCAAAAGGGAATTCCTCTCCCCGAAAGTCGAAGCGCAAGTCACATTGATCGCCGCGTAGTCGGCGTTCAATATCGTTGTATCCACCCACCCAAAAATACCCGGGCGCGAGTTCGGCGCCTGGGTAAACCTTACGCGTAAACGCCCCGCACCAAATCTCACCTTATCTGCATACGATTGAAAAACGACCTAGTTACCACATTGGCTTCCCGATTGCTTCATCAAGCGCGAGGTTTGAAGATAATGAAATCACTTCTCGCGACCACTTGCATCCTGACGGGGGCTTTGCTCGCCGGCGGATGCGCCACGAAAAAGTATGTCCGCAATACTGCCGCCCCGATCCAGGCAAAGGTGGATCAGGTTGGCGATCAGACAACAAAGAACGGCCAGCAGATCGAAGACACTCGCAACCAGGTCAAGCAGGTTGACGAGAAGGCGCAGAACGGAATCAGCGCAGCGTCGGAGCGTGCATCGGCAGCCGACCAGCACGCCGCCACGGCGGATCAACATGCCGGCGACGCGATGAATAAAGCTAACCAGGCCAGTCAGCTTGGCGAGCAGAATACCCAGGCCATCAACAGCCTGCGGACCGTCGTCTCCAACATTGACGATTACAAACTGCAGACCACCGTAGCCGTCCCGTTCCAGTTCAACAAATATAATCTGTCGACCGATGCAAAGCAGGATCTCGATAAGCTTGCCGGTGACGTGAAGAGCGATAAGCGCTACTTCATCGCTGTCGAAGGCTACACCGATAAGACGGGGACCAAGACGTACAACGCCGCATTGAGCCGCCGTCGCGCGGACGCCGTGGTCGAGTACCTGGTCGCCAAGCATGACGTGCCGATCTACCGCATTCACATGATCGGCCTCGGCGATGAAAAGCCGGTCGACGACGCTCGCAGCCGTGCCGCTCGTGCCAAGAACCGACGCGTGGAAGTGAAGGTATTCAGCGCCGATGCGTCGATGAATGGCGTCACCACCGAATCCACTCCGAGCAACAACGCGAACCGCCAGCAGCCGGACAAGCAGTAACGAGCTGCCCCCGTATTTGAATCATTCTTACCTGGAGCCGTGCGCCCCCGCACGGCTCCTTTTTTTGTTGATTACGTTCCTTGTTGATTACGATTGGGGAGTGGGCGAAACAGCTCTTCTGCGCGCGCCATCCGAAGCCGCCGCCGGGAGGCGAAAGGCCTGCCACCAGATATAAAGGCAAGCGATGTTGGCGACAGTGATGAAATCGCCCGTGAGCGTCGCAACCAGTGGGGAATTCGACATATCGCGGAGCGCCTGGCCGATCGCTTCGCCGGTCACCTGAATCCCGAGCGCGCCGCTGATCAGCAGGAGCTTGTAGTCCTTATTACGCGCTCCGATCAACATCGCCCACAGTCCGACATCCAGAACCGCGGCAAAGAAATTGAGGTCGCGCGTCCACGGGGTCATCCATTTCCCCAACCGCACGCCGCCGTCGAAGTGGATCAGCAATGTTACGCCCGCGAACACCAGCGTGCCGGCGATCACCAGAAGCAGCAGAGTCCGGCGGGGACGCAGGTGCGCGGTGGCACGATACACCAGGCTGATGACGAGCAAGAATAGCAGCACATGCAAAATTCGCTCATTGATCCAGTAAAGTATGGCGAACGAGTGCTTTTCTGCGTCGGTGGCAGTACCGCGGCCCAGCGAGGGCTCTATCTCCAGAACGGTTACGAGAAACTCGCCAATCAGATACAGAAAGGCAAAGGGGTAGCGTCGCCACTGGCCTCGCAGCAAGACCACCATGATCGCCAGTTCGAGAGAAAGGCCGACCAGATAGGCGCCGATTTGGAACGCCAGTTGCACCACTACCAATTCTAGGACGAAGCTGAAGGGTTTGTCCCTATGATTCGACGAATGCCCCAGAACGTTTTTTCACATTCGCGTTTGTTAGCCTGCGATTTGCAAATCCCAAGGGTCCGGCGGAACAGTCGGGCCATGCGCGATTCTTAGATCCCACGGATCGGGCGGAACGGTCGGGCCATGCGCGATTCTCAAATCCCAAGGGTCCGGCGGAACGGTCGGGCCGTGCGCGATTCTCAAATCCCAAGGGTCCGGCGGAACGGTCGGGCCGTGCGCGATTCTTAAATCCCACGGATCGGGCGGAACG
>JAOAPT010000765.1 GCA_025463045.1 Candidatus Solibacter sp. | reverse complement strand
TTGCGGAGGACGTAGATGAGGCGTCCATCGGGCGACCAGCGTGGCGCCGCGCCCTCAGCAACGGGGATCAATCGCGGATCGCGCACCGGGGACCGATAGATCTGCGTGCCGGCGGTGAGCACCACTTCCGTGCCGTCCGGCGAGAACCAGGCTTGCGAGAGCGGACGGCCGGCGATCGGGTGAAGGAACGGGGTGCGCACCAGCGTCTTCAAATTCAGCGTCTCGATGCGCCCCTCCGACTCCAGCAGGAGAATCTCTCCCTTCGGATCGGCGCCCCACGGAATCGCTCCGGTGGCGAGCTTCTGCGAATCCAGATACACATCGGTTCGCTGGCGATACACGAAGCGGCCATCGGGCAGCCATCGCGCGCCAGTCGCGCCCATCGGTCCGCTCGCGACGACGCGCTCCGTGCCGGACTGCAGATCGCGCAGGAAGACCTGCTGCACACCGTAGCGTTGCGCGTCGTAGAGCAGTCGCCGGCCATCTTCGGAGATCGCGGGATTTTCGGTAGTCGCCGGCCCATCGGTGATGCGATACGGCACGCCTCCTTCGAGCGGCAAGCCCCACACGTTGAAACGCTGCGTGCCCATCGTGAAGATCATGCGCCCGTCGCGCGAGACCGCGAGGTCGCCGGTCGATTCCGCGCCGCGCGTGAGGCGGACCGGCGCACCCGACGCACGTCCGCGCGCATCGAGCGGCACGCGCCAGATGTTGCGCACCCATCCGGTGCGGGCCACGAGGACCAGTCCGGCGGCGGTCCAGTTCGCATTGTCTGACAGCGTCATTGCGACACGCGCGTCCTCGGCTTTTCCATCGGGCGCGCCGACCACGTAGTCCTCACCGGCGCGCGCCATGAGCAGCGCTCCATCGGGCGACCAGATCGGATGGCGCACGCTTTTGATCTCGGCGAAGACGCGCCGCGGCGTACCGCCCGCAGCGGGGATCACGAACGATGCGTCGCCATCCCAATACGCAATCGACTTCCCATCGGGCGAGTAGCGCGGATCGTGGCCGCCTTTGACGAGCACTCGACGGTCGCCACCGCGCGCGGGCATGACGAAGAGGGACGTCTCCGCGCGGAAGGCGATGATGCTGCTATCGGGCGAGATCGCGGGTTCGGTCTCGTTCTCTTCGGTGCTCGTAAGACGCACCGGCACTCCGCGCGGGAGAGGCTGGATGTACAGCTCGAAATTCTTCGCGTCGCGATCGGAGGCGTACACCACGACCTGGCCATCGGCGGAGATCGCGGGGGAAACGGTGACACCGGGATCGCTGGTGACCGGCGAGAAGGCCAGGTCGGGTGCGGGCGCGGGTCGGTGTGCGAACCACAGATACACGCTGAGCGCGGCGAGACATGCCGCGACGATCTTCCACGGATTCCGATACGCCATTGCGAATGGCCATGATACCCCGCGATCAGTACCCGCGATCAGTACCCGCGATCAGTTCCCGCGATCAGTTGCCGCGGCGCGTGGAGACTTTGTGGAGACGTTGTTTGAGCAGACGGATTTCCTTCGCGACGACTCGGAGCGCTGCCTCCACCCGGCCCTGCATTCGCTCGAGGCTGCGTTCGAGAACGCGGATCTCCGACGCCGGTTGGTCCTGGGCCGCGCGGTGTGGAAAGCCGGCGAGCTCGAGCACGGTCAACAGCTCGTCCTTGGTCTTGCGCCCCACGCCGCGAATCGGGTTGGCGAGATCGAGCTCAAGAATATCTTCGACCGTGTCGCACCCGATGCCGCGAAGAGCGTTGCGCGTGCGCACCGAGAGGCCGAGATCTTCCACGGCGGATTCCAGCCCAATGAATTTCGGCGGGTGCGCGCCGGCATTAGGGGCGGGACTGCGGGGCAGTCCCGAGTCTGGGGACTGTCGGACGCGTGATCGCATTTCTACTCCGTCTGCTGAATCTGAGAACCTTGAGTACCGCAGCGACAGGGCTTTTCCGCCTTGGTCCCAGACTGGGATGACCAAGTCCGACTGTGGACGATTGTAGGCATCGCCGGCGGCGCACTTCCAATAAAAACAATTGATCTGTCCGATTCGTTTTTTGATGCGCGGAACAGTCCAAAATGCGGCGGACAACGACGATTACAGGGCTTGTCCTGCTTACCTCGCGAGCTTACACGAAGTTCGTCCGAGGGTGAAAGTTACAAATCTATCGCATCAAAATTATCTATTGGCATCTATCGCAGCGAAAGACTAGATTAGACCTAATCACACGTCATGGACGCCGCCCCGTAGCGCGATCCCGCCGTTTTTCAAGGCAAAGTTTCCGGTTGGAATATCTCAATAAAACGGGAGAGTAATATGCGGAAGAGTTGTATCACAACGTTGATCGCGGGGACATTACTAGTTACTGGCGCCGCACTCGCGCAGTCGTCGGCCACCGCGGATTCCGATCAGGCGCCGGCGCCCGGGGCCCAGGCGCCCGCCGCACCGGCAGCACCCGCGCCGCCCGCCGCCAAGAGCGCGTTCACACAGGGCGGAATCGATTTCAGCTTCCTGTTCGATGGCTATGTCGACGCGAACTTCAACCACCCCAACTCCGGATTCAACCAACTGCGGAACTTCGATTTCCGCGCCGATACCGTGCACGTCAACATGGGAAAGGTCACGATCGATCGAGCCCCGGCTCCCGTGGGCTTCCACCTCGACGTCGGTTTCGGACAGACCTTCGACGTGATCCACTCGACCGACCGCGCTCCCCAAGCCTTCAAGTATTTCGAACAGGCGTACGTCAGCTTCAAGCCGAAGTCCTGGCATGGGGTCGAGATCGACGCCGGTGAATTCGTCACCTCGGCGGGCGCCGAAGTGATCGAGACGAATCAGAATTGGAACTACTCCCGCTCGCTGCTGTTTTCGTGGGCGATCCCTTACTACCACTTCGGTGTGCGCGCGTCCGTGCCGATCGGAAAGTTCACCGGCGGCGTGCAGGTGGTGCAGGGTTGGAACAACATTTACGACAACAACAGCGGCAAGACGGTCGGGATCAACGGCGCCTACGCGTGGAAGAAAGTGACCTGGTCCAACAACTACTATGTGGGACCGGAGAAGACCAAGACCAACGACGGTATCCGCCAGTTGTACGACACGACGGTGCTGGTCAATGCCACCGACAATCTCAGCTACTACATCAATTTCGATTACGGCCGCGACAAGTACATCGGCAAGGGCGCCGCGAAGTGGTATGGACTGGCAGGCGCTGCCCGCTATGCCATCGGTAAGAAGTTTGCGCTCGCCGGACGCCTGGAGTTCTTCAGCGATCCCGATGGCTTCTCCACCGGCACCTCGCAATTCGTGAAGGAGTTCACCGCCACCGGCGAATACAAGATGAACAGCTGGCTGATGAGCCGGCTTGAATTCCGCGACGACTGGTCCAACCAGCCCTTCTTCCAGAAGAGGGCCGGCAGCGCGTACAACCAGCCCACGGTCCTGCTTGGCTTGGTGGCCTTCCTCGGCCCCAAGAAATAAGGGAGCTACTGATGAAAAAGATAGAAGCGATCATTCAGCCGTTCAAGATGGATGAAGTGAAGGATGCGTTGATGGGCATCGGCATCGAGGGAATCACCATCAGCGAGGTCCGCGGGCACGGCCGGCAAAAAGGCCATAAGGAGGTCTATCGCGGTCAGGAATACAACGTAGACCTGCTGCCCAAGGTGAAGATGGAAATGGTGGTGACAGCCGAGCGCTCCGACGAAGTGGTCAAGGTGCTCACCGGCGCGGCACGCACGGGCAAGATCGGAGACGGCAAGATCTTCGTCTACGAAGTGGCGGAAGCGATCCGGATTCGGAATGGCGACCGCGGTGACCTGGCGCTTTAGGCGGCAGTTTCATCGCAAGAGTAATCGAAGGGAAAAATCAGTTCATATTTTAGGAGTTCACCAATGACGAAAATGTCTCTCATCCAAAAGGCCGCCCGACTGCGAACTCGTCTCAAGGACCCGGAATGGCGTCGCTTCGGAACCTTGCTGCTCACCGGCAAGCTCACCGCTGTAGGACTGTTGATGCTGGTTGCACTGGTGCTGAACCCCGGCCTGCTCGGGCTGCGCACCTTCGCCGCCGACCCGGTCCTGAAGGGCAATGACATCGTGAACCCGCTGAACACGGTATGGACGCTGATTGCGGCCTTCCTCGTGTTCGGCATGCAAGTCGGTTTCACCATGCTCGAAGCGGGCTTCTGCCGCTCGCGCGAAACCGTCAACGTTCTGATGGAGTGCATCGTCGACACGTGCCTCTGCGGAATTCTCTTCTACGCCTTCGGCTTTGCGTTCATGTTCAGCCACGGCAACGGCTTCATCGGGCTGAACTGGTTCATGCTCAACGGGGCGCCGGCGACTTATGAATCCACGGGCGTCGCGTTCCTGGCATTCTGGCTCTTCCAGTTCGCCTTCGCCGATACCTGCTCGACGATCACGTCGGGAGCGATGATCGGCCGCACCGGTTTCGTCGGCGACCTGATTTACAGCTTCGCCGTCTCCGGTTTCATCTACCCGATCGTCGGCCACTGGGCCTGGGGGCCGGACGGCTTCCTCGCCACGATGGGCAGCGCGGGCAACTTCCTTCCGTGGGTCGGTACCAGCTTCCACGATTTCGCCGGCTCCACCGTGGTCCATACGATCGGCGGCTTCGTGGCGCTCGCCGGCGCGATCGTGCTCGGGCCGCGCCTCGGACGCCGCTTCAAACGGGATGGCGGCGGACCGATGCTGCCTCACGATCTGACGATCGCCGCTTCGGGCGGTCTTCTGCTGTGGTTCGGCTGGTACGGCTTCAACCCGGGCAGCACGCTTTCCGCGATGGATTTCGAAGGCATCGGCCGTGTCGCGGCGAACACCACGCTGGCGGCCTGCGCCGCGGGCCTCACCGCGATGGCGGTGGCGTACAGCATGAACAAGAA
>JAOAPT010000725.1 GCA_025463045.1 Candidatus Solibacter sp. | reverse complement strand
TCCGGTCGATCCAAGGCGTACATATTCCATTCTTCATGGATACCACGCGACCCGTTCACGCCAACATGAAAAATATTTTGTCGCTGTAACTCTTTCCAACCGAATTGGTTGGCGAACTTACTCTCGTCGCAATGGCGCGGGTCGCGGCATACCGTGCGGTAAACTTCGCTCAGGTAGCTTCTTCCAAACAGGAAGAAACGGGCAGGCGGGACAAATCTGGCCCGCTTTTCGATGTCCCGGGCCGCCTTACTTCTTTGCTATCAATCAAGGTCCTTCCGCAGGCGGGACAAATTTGGCCCGTTTCACTGCAAAATGTAGACCGCGCGGCCCGCTGACGGACGTTCGACCGTCAGCGAAGTGTTCCCGCGTTTTTCATTCGTGAGAACTTCGGCCGGCAGCGGGGTCGTCTGCTCGATCGTCAACGTCTCGCCCTTCAGCGTGACGGTCCGCTTCCAACCCTTGCCGATGAATTCGAGCGCCTCGCCATTCTGCCGGACTTCCACCGGACCGCTCTGCGCGAACGCGCCGCCCTCCGGCAAAAAATTTGTGTTCGTGTCCTTCCACGTGAAGTCCATCCAGCGTCCGCCATCCTGCGACGAAAACACCGCGCGCACTTTGCCCGATTCCAGAATCCACTCCGGCGTGCCATCCCCATCCAGATCGGCACTCCACACGACGGTCTGTCCGCGCGGCAGCAGCACCATCCGCATCGGCATCGTGAGCACCGCGCCGTTCGTCACCTTCAACGTCCAGTCACGCAGTCCGCTGATGCCCTCGCGCGCGAACACACGCACTTCCACGCGCCGCTCGTCCGTCGGACCGATACTCACATCGCTCTTCGCCGGCAGAAATTCCAACCCCTCGCCCGACGCTTCCAGATGATACGTCTGAATCTGCGTCGAGTTGTTGCGGATCGATATTTCCAAATTGCCGCCGGCCTTTGGATCGATCACCGCGACCGGCGGCTCCGGCGTAATCTCCGTCTGCGGCCCGAAATGGAATTGCAGTCCCGAAAGCAGCCGCACCGACGCCGCGCGGAAAAGCTGCACGTGTGCTCGCCCCAACGGCACGCCATCCGCCTCCAGCGCGAAGTCCGCGTAGTCGCCGTGCACCGCCTCCGCGGGCACCGCGATCTCGTAATCGATCTCGTTCGGCGATTTCACCGTCGACGTCGCCGTGAACCCCTCCGGCAGCCGCAGCCGCGAGCGCGTCGCCACTTCCGCCGACGAGTACATCGTCGATACCGTATTCTTCTTTCCGATCACGAGGCGATGCAAATCGTTGAAGAACGCCGACGTGTCGGGCGCTTCGATCGCGATCCCGATTCGCACGCGATGGCCGGCCTGCTTCCCCGCCGGAATCTTCAGCCGCGCGCGCATGTGCGCCTCGTCCCAATCGAAATCGGTCGGCTTGCCGGCCGCCAGATATGGACCCACGGGCCGCCGCGCCATCTGCAGGATCACTTCGCCCGCTTCCGGAGCGGCGAACTCCATTGCCAGAATTCCATTCTCGAATTCGATCGCCAGCAACTCCGCCGTCGCATACACAATGTGTTCCGGGGCTGCGAACTTCGTGCAATCGCGGCACAGCCCTTCCGGCCCGATCGAGACGCTCAGCGGCAGCCACAGCGACTCACCCGGCCCCACCGAAACTCCCGGGATCACCAGCGTGCGTTTCGTCGCGGGCTCCATCACGCGCAACTCATCGCGAAATGGTTTGGACGACGCATTGGTGATGCTCACCGCGCTTGCCGCCCCAGACATCAGTTCGAATGCCGTTACGCCTTCCGGCAGTTTGCCCGCCGCCGCGCGCGGCATCGTCACGCGATGCATATCCGGCAGCAATCGCGTCCAAGTTCGCAGCAGCGCGGCATCGCGCCGCAGCGGTGAGGTGGTCGGATGCTCGTCGCCCGACAATCCCACTGCGCCCTTTCGCAACAAGCTCGCCGGATTCGCCGCCCATCCTGCCGGATACAACGCATCTTCAACATCGGTCCACACCAGCGCGCCGTGCGTCGCCGCGATCGCGTCCCTGCCGCGCGCCAGCGCATTCGGATCGTTCGCCGAAATCGTCGTAACCGGCGCTGGAGGCGCTGACGCGTCGATCGCCAGCACCTTACCTTCGACGAACTCGATCGGCCCGCCGTGCGATGCGGTCTGCGTCGCCAGCACCTGTTCGAGCTGTTTCAGCCACGCGCGCTGCTGCGCCGCATCGAGCCGCGCGTTCACCAGTCCCGGTACCGGAGGCAGCGGCCGCACCCACGCGTGCAATCCGAGCTTGCGCAGCAATCGGATGAAGCCGGTCAAATCGCGCCGCGGTCCGGTCGCGCCCGTCAGGTCGAACTCACCGCCGGCAGTCTGGTGGTAGTTCCACGGGATGGAAAACTCCACCGTCTGCACGCCGATATTTTTCAGCCAGACAAGCTCTCGTTCCCAAAGCTGATGCGGATACAGATAGTACGGAAACTCGACTGCCTGCACGAAGCTCGCACCGACCGCCGGAGTGGCGGCGATCGCCAGCAGCAGGACGGCCAGCCTTTTCAAAATCTGCGGCCTCGCCGGATCCG
>JAOAPT010000722.1 GCA_025463045.1 Candidatus Solibacter sp. | reverse complement strand
TCGAAGATCGTGCTGCGCGGCGGGTATCGCCGCGAGTGGGGCGACGCCACGGTGCGCGCCGGCGCTCTGGACCAGAGCGGTCCGCTCGCGTTCGGCAAACTGGATCGCAACGTCGCGCTCGCCGGGCTGACGATCCGGCCGATTCAGAAGGTGTCGCTGAATGTAGACTATGAAGCGGCCGGCACCAATCAGGACTTCTTCCGCACCAGCCTGTACAACTATCACAAGCTCCGCGCGCGGGCGCGATACCAGCCGTTTGCGACGCTGTGGCTCCAGGCGAACTTCGCCTTGCTGGACAATCAGAATCCGGCGGCCGGAGTGCAGCTGGATTACCGCAGCCGCGATAACTCGCTGGCGGTATACTGGACACCGAACGGCGGGAAGCGGGTCAGCGTGATGGCGGAGTACAACCGGTCGACGCTGCAATCGAGCATCGATTTTCTGCGTCTCCCCTTCTACATCCCGGACGTTTCAAAGTACCGGGATAACGCGAGCACGGCGAGCGCGAGTATCGACGTGGTGCTGCCGCCGATCGTCGCGGGCTTTGCGCCGAAGCTGTCCGCCGGCGGCTCGCTTTTCGTATCGACGGGTTCGCGGCCGACCAGTTACTACCAGCCGCTGGGACGCCTGTCTCTGCCCGTCCACAGGCACGTACAATGGAACACCGAGTGGCGCTGGTATGGGTTCGGGGAAACGATTTACCAGTATGAAGGCTTCCGGGCGCACCTTTTCATGACCGGGCTAAAGATCAGCAGATAGGAGACCGGCAATGTTCATGCTTCGAGTGATAGCTGCGGGCGCGCTCGTCGCCTGGGGCGGGTTGGCGGCCAGCGTAATTCCCGGCGATGCGCGCCGCGGAGAGCAACTGTTCCAGACCGAGCAGTGCGTCCAATGCCATAGTGTCAAAGGCAAAGGCGGAGTGCTGGCGCCCGATCTGGCGCGCCGCGTGGATCGCGACTTTACCCCGGCGGTGATGGCGAGCCTGATGTGGAATCACGCGCCGGATATGTGGGCGGCGATGAAAGACCGTGGCGTCGCCAAGGGGTCGCTCACGCCGGAGAAGGCGGCGGATCTTTTCGCGTACTTCGTCTCGGCGCGATATTTCGAAAAGCCGGGCGATGCGGCGCGCGGCAAGCAGGCATTCGCCGCCAGGCGCTGCGCCGATTGTCACGGAATCGCGAGCTCCCCGGTGGCGGCGGCCCCTCCCGTTGCAAAGTGGGAGTCGCTGGCCGATCCGGTGGTCCTGGCGCAGCAGATGTGGAATCACGGCGCCAGGATGCGCTCCGAGTTCTCGAAGAAGAAGCTGGCGTGGGCGACGATCACGGCGCAGGAATTGACGGATATGCTGGTTTACCTGCAGAACCTGCCGGAGACGCGCAACCTGGCGACCAATTTTGTGTTCGCGCCGTCGGACTCGGGCGAGAAGCTGTTCGAATCAAAGGGCTGCGCAGGATGCCACACGGGCAAGCGTGCGCTCGACGTGTTGCTGAAGAATCAGACCCTGACCGAGATCGCGGTCGATATGTGGAATCACCAGCCGGCTATGAAAAGTCCTCCTCCGCCGCTGTCGCAGGAAGAGATGCGGCAGATCCTCTCGTACATCTGGGCGCGGCAGTATTTCCGGGGCGACGGCAACGCCGATCGCGGGAAGAAGGTCTTCAGCGAAAAAAATTGCGCCAGATGCCACAACGAGGGCGGAGCTCCGAAGCTCGGCAAGGGCAAGGACGCGTACTCCGATATCACGATGGTATCGGCGCTGTGGGATCACGGTCCGCGGATGCTCGAGCTGATGAAGGAAAAGAAGCTGGCATGGCCGCGTTTCACAGCGACGCAGATGTCGGACCTGATCGCCTATCTCAACTCGCTGTAGGGCCGAGAATGTCCGGCAGATTGCCGATGGTTTCGATCAGCAGATCGGGCGCGGCGGCGCGCAGGCGGGCGCGGTCGACGTAGTCGCTGAACACGCCGATGGTGAAGATGCCGGCGCTCTTCCCCATCTGGATATCCTCCGGCGCATCACCCACGAAACAGCAGCCCGCCGCATCCGCGTTCAACTGCGCAAGCGCGCGTCGAATGCCTTCCGGGTGGGGTTTGCGCTGCACTACATCCTCGTGGCAGACGACGGCGGGAAACGCAAGCCCGTGGCGTGCAAACTCGTCGCGGATGCGGTCGCGATTCGCGCCGGTGACGATCCCGACCTGGAGTCCGGCTGTGCTGCAGTGATCGAGGACGGAAGCTGCGCCGGGCAACAGATCAGGTTGTTCGCCCTGAAAGTGGTGGAGCCAGCGAAGATCGCACGCGTTCCACGATTCCTTGGGCAGGGTGAACGCTTCATACATCCGGTACCACGCGGGAGTGTAGACGGCAGTGTACTCGGCGAGGGTGAACGCGATGTCGAAATCGGCGAGCGATTTCTGGAAGGCGCGGTAGAGGGCGGCTCCGGAATCGCAGAGAGTGCCGTCCCAGTCGAAGAGGACCGTGTGAAAGGCGGGCGGCATCAGCTATCGGCGGCGCGGCAAGGGCAGGGTCGATTTGCGGTCGGTCGAATTGGGGTCGGGCCCGGCGGCGACCGAACTGCGCGGCGGCTGATAGCCTCCGAAATCCAGTTCCTTCTCGGTGAAGGAGATGGGGCGGTCCATCACCATTTCGAGCGTGCTGCCCCTGGCGAGCACGGCATCGGGTCCGCGTGACATGAGCACGCCGACCATCCCGGCGGCGGCCCCCGCGGCCGCGCCGATTCCCGCGCCCATTCCGTAATGGCCGGCTGCTCCCCCGGCGATGACTCCGATGCTGGCTCCAGCGGCGGCAGCTTCGCCGACACTCCGCGCATCGCCCGACTTGTTGCCTTCGCTTTTCACTTTCCCTTCGGTGCGGTCGAGTTCGTCCTTCGCGTTGCCGTCCATGCTGCCGATGCGGCCGTGGAAATCGCGCGTGACGCCGTTGGGGAGAGTGAGGGAATCGAAGCGGACGTATAGTTCGCCGCGGCCTTTGACGCGCCCGGGCTTTTGATCTGCGTGACTGTGCCGGCGACATAGCTGCCGACCGGGACGACGATCCGGCCGTTGACGAGGACGGGGAAGACGGTTTCGAGGTAGACGCGGTCGCCTTCGACGGAATGCTTGGTGCTGACGCTGTTGATCAGGCTGAGAGGCACCTTCGTACCCGTCTCAACGGTGTAGTCCGCCGGTTTGTCTTGTGCGACGCACAGTCCAGCCGCCGCGAGAGCGGTTACCAGCATTGGCGCTAACTTCATCGAAACACTCCTATCCTCTAGCCTATACATTAAACGCGGCGAGTGGGAGGAAAGTTGCTGCGGAAGTGGGTGGGTGCCAATGACGGCACTACGCTCGCGATTGATTGCTCGCGATTGATTAATGATACGCACCCATCCGAGCCGCGCGCGTCAGCAAGCGGTGGTCACTCAGGAGCGCAGCGCTCCCAACCTCCTCGCCGCCTTTGGCCGGCCGCAAGGTCTATCGGCGCTCCGT
>JAOAPT010000092.1 GCA_025463045.1 Candidatus Solibacter sp. | reverse complement strand
GATGCGCGCGGACGTGCGTCGGGTGCACCGGTCCGCCTCACGCGCGGCGCGGAATCGACAGGCGACCTCGCGGTCTCCCGCGACGGGCGCATGATCTTCACGACGGGCACCCAGCGCTTCAACGTGTGGGGCCTGCCGCTCGAAGGAGGCGCGCCGTATCGCCTCACCGTTGGGCCGGCGACCACCGAAAATCCCGCGATCTCCGACGACGGCCGGCGACTGCTTTACGACGCCCAGCGCTACGGCGTGCAGCAGATCTTCCTGCGCGATCTGGACTCCGGCGCGGAACGCGTCGTCGCCAGCGGACCTCTCGGCGCGACGGGAGCGCGATGGCTGCCCGATGGCCGCTTCGTCTATCGCCAGCGAACCGATGTGTATCTGGATTCGCAGAAGCTCGCCACCGGAGCGATTCCGTGGGGCGTCGATCCGAAGGGAGAAACGCTCCTGCTGGAGTCGGAGGGTCGCATCGAGACGCTGAATTTGAAGTCGATGTTGCGTACTCCGTTTTTGGCCGCCGGCAGTCCTCTCTCGCAAGCCTGGTTCTCGCCGGGTGGCACGGAAGTGGTCGTCGCCGACGGAACGCAGATCTATCGGTCCCCGGTGCGCGATCCGCGATTGATCCCCGTCGCCGAGGGTGCGGCGCCACGCTGGTCGCCCGATGGACGCCTCATTTATTTCCTGCGCGATTCCGCGATCTACGCCGTGCGCAGCGATTCGACCAGCCAGCCGTTCCTTGTCTGGCGCTCCGCCGGCCCGCGTCTCTCGCTCGATGGCGTAAATCCCGCCGCACAGGAAATCTCCGCCGCGCGCGACAAACTCGTCGTCTTGCTCGCCGAGACGAACTCCAATCTCTGGATGGCCGATTTCCGCATGGGAGGACCACCGCTTCCCTGAAAATGACGCGGGACCACCGCTCCCCTGAAGAACAAACTCCAATCCGAGCCGCGACGGTCACGGAGCGGTGGTCACGCGACCACCGCTCACTGACGTTCGCGGCTCCGATTCGTTTCCTGCCTTACTGCGCGCGCGTGCTGACCTTATCCGCCGTCGGAAAATCGGACGGCACCTTCTGCGTGACCTTCGCCGTCGCCGCCCACTCCGCGCCGCGCTGCAGTGTGACGATGAACCCGACGCAGCTCATCGCCGCCGGATCGTGTCCGAGCGTCGTATGAAAAATGCGCCCCTTGCCGTAAGTGAGCACCATCAGCATCGGTTCGTCGTGGCCCGTCCCTTTGTTCGCCGGATCGGACATCGCCGTGCCGAGCACCGTCATGTTCTCCCCAGGCCCGCGCATCTTCGAATACAATTCGTCGGGCGCGTGCATCCACTTCGCCGGCAGTCCCTTCGCGATCGGGTGCTTGGCGTCGCGCATGACGATCAGGAACGGCGTGCGCGCGCCGTGATTGCCCGCGCCGCCCGGCGTCGGATCCGACGTCAGCTTCTCGTCCTTGAAATACCAGTACGGGCCGGATTTCTCGTTGCGCCCCATCCAGCCTCCGATGCCGATCATCAGGTTGTACGCCTTCCACTCCGGGAACGCATTGTCGGCCGCGTGATACGAAACGAAGCCGCCGCCGTTGCGGATGAACTGCTCGAACGCCGACTTCACATCCTCCGGCCATTTGTCGCCCGCGGGGAATTCGTTGTAGTTGCCGATCACCAGTTTGTACTTGTCGAACTCGGGCTTGAAGTTGCTGAAGTCGCCGCCCTTGGGAGGAGTGGTCAGCACGTCCACCTGAAAGATCTTGGTGTCTTCGAGAATCTGTTTGAGCACCGGAGTTGTGTGCTTCCAATCGTGGTTATTCTGCCCGTCGATGATCAGCGCGCGGACCGGCGTCGCGGCCGGCGCCGCCTGCCCGATCCACAGAAAAGCGCCTAATAAGAAGGAGACTCGTACGTTGGTCGTTGCTTTGGTCATGGCTTTGCCCCAAATTGTAGCGCAAATGCTTGGTTTTTAAAGAAAATCGTGGATTCGGGAACTTTTCCGGGGGGAGGGGTGTCTACTTCTTTGCAAGGCGCAGAATTTCCTGATAGCTTGAGATCAGGCTAAATTGTGAGGCTCCCGGTGGCCGCATCAATCTTCGAGTTGAGCCCGGATCGGACAGCGGGCAACGTGGAAGTCGAGGACTTCCATTTGGTCGAATCTCTGCGCGATGGCTCGGAACGAGCCTACGAAGAGCTTCTCACCCGTTTTCAACAACCGGTATACGCGCTCGCCCTTCGTCTGTTGGACGATCAGGGCGAAGCCTGCGACGTGGTGCAGGAGGTCTTCCTAAAGGTCTTCCGCAACATCGGTAATTTCCGCGGCCAGAGCAGTCTGAAGACGTGGATTTACCGGATCACGGTGAATGAGGCGCACAACGCGCGCCGCTGGTTTTTCCGCCATCGCCGCGCCGAAGTGGAACTCGACAAGACTCCGGACGATGCCCGGAATTTGAAGGAAGTCATACCCGACCGCAGCCGGTCTCCTTTCGACGTCGCGTTCGACCGCGAACAACACGTCATGATTGAAGCTGCGCTCGAGAGAATTAATCCGATTTTCCGCGAAGCCGTGGTGTTGAGAGACATCACGGACCTTGCCTACGAAGAGATAGCGGAAGTCCTCGGGGTTTCGCTGGGAACAGTGAAGTCCCGGATCCTGCGCGGCCGCGAAGCCCTGCGGGAAGAGCTCGCGGGGACCCTGAAAGCAGGTCCGGCTCCGCGGTGGGTGCCCAATGCGGCTGAGTGATGCTATGAGCTGTCAAAACGTGCAAGAACGGATCTCCCTCCTGCTGGATTGCAAGCTTCCAGCCGGCGACCGGGAGCATGTGTTGGCGCACATTCAATCGTGCGGCCAGTGCGGATCCCGTTTTGAGTCCATGCAGTATATGAGATCGAGCTTGCGAAATCTGGGACGGCCCCCGGTGCCGCCGGTCCTGGCTGCGCAGTTGCGGGTGATGGCGTCGCATGAGCGCACCCGCCAGGTTGCCCGCAGGAATCTCGCCGCCCGCGTTCAGCATTGGGTATCGCTGGTCCGCCTGTGCTTCGACAATATGATGCGTCCGTTCGCCGTGCCTTTCACCGGCGGACTGCTCTCCGCTCTTGTCCTTTTCAGCGTGCTGGTGCCCAGCCTGAGTTTCCGCCACAACTTCGGCGATGAGCCGCCGACTGCGGCGTTCACCTATCCCGACGGCCGCATCGTCGGCCAGATGGAATACGTCCGGATGGAACCCGTCACCGCCGCCAGTTCGAGCGATGAAACGGTGCTCGAACTGGTCATCGATCCCACGGGCCGCGTCCGCGATTTCTATGTCTCGCGCGGCAAAATCACCGCCGACATGGCGTCCGTGATTCTGCTTTCGCAATTCACTCCGGCCACGATCCTGGGACAGCCCACTTGGGGCAGGGTGAAACTGGTCTACCGCCACAACGGCCGAAGCGTTCGGAGCTAGTGCCGCCAAAACTCGGTCAACATTTTCTTGCGAACGGCGCCGTTCTGGATCGGATTGCCATGGCAGTCTGCCCGGAAGGCGAAGAGCTCGTCATCGAAATCGGACCGGGCAAAGGCGCGCTCACCGAAAAGCTGCTGAAGCGCTCCGGCAGCGTGATCGCGATCGAGCTCGATCCCGACCTGGTCGCCTATCTCCGCGAGAAATTCGAAGGGGAAACGCGCCTGAAGGTGATTCACGCGGACGTCCTCCACGTCGACCTGGCGCAATGGGGTCCGGTGCCGATCGTCGGCAACCTGCCGTATTACATCACGTCGCCGATCCTCGAAAAGTCGGTGCGCGCGGGTGCGCCGCGGACGGTGTTCCTGATTCAGAAAGAGTTCGCACACCGCCTGGTCGCCCAGCCCAACTCGCGCGATTACGGATACCTCACGCTGCAGACCGCGCTGTTCGCGGATACCAAGATGCTGTTCGAGGTCAAGCCCGGCGCCTTCAAGCCTCCGCCGAAGGTCGATTCGGCCGTGGTCATGTTGACTCCGCACGGGCGCGATTACGGCATCGTCGATCACGAGGGCTTCCTCAAGTTCCTCAGTCACAGCTTCCGCCAGAAGCGAAAGACGCTGCGCAATAATTTGTTCGCCGTGTACGGCAAGGAAACGATCGACGCGTGGCCCGAGGCCGGCCTGCGCGCCGAACAGATTCCGATCGAGAAGTTTGCCGAGATGTTCCGGCGGCTGCCTCCAGCATTTCTTCAATAGGCCTGGGCGAGTTCCCAAGAAGCTGGGCTGGATAGGCGTTCCCCAGATGAGATCGAGGCGGAGATC
>JAOAPT010000612.1 GCA_025463045.1 Candidatus Solibacter sp. | reverse complement strand
CGGAGTGGGCCCGTTCGCCACCTGAATCACGCCGGCGCGCAGCAGCGCGGAGGGCGAGTTCTTCTCGATCGTCCCGACGTTCGGGAAGCGGCTGCCTTCGTAATTCACGAAGAAGTATGTCTTGCCGCCCAGAAGCTTGGGGAGCAGCACGCCGCCCAGCGAACCACCGAAGCGGTTACGGTGATTGGAGGGCAGCGGGGTATAGGCAAGACCTCCGGACGGAGTGTGATTGTTGGCCCAACTATTGGCCGCACCCACGTTGGTGGCGAAATAGAAGCCGTACGCGGAGCCGTGATAAGCGTTCGTTCCGCGCTTGGTGGCCATCTGAATCTGGGAGCCAATGGAGCCGGAGAAGTCGGCGGACTGATTGAAGCTCCCCACCTTGAACTCCTCGATACTTTCCACGGGCGTGGGAATGATGCCCGACGGGCTGCCGTTGGTCTGCGTTCCCCCGGTGCCGGTAAAGTTGGTGACGTAGCTGGTGTTGTTGCCGGCCATGTCATCGGAGTTGTTGCCGCCATCGAGCATGAACACGTTCTGGTCCGAGAACGAGCCCGCGGTCATGCCGCTGGGCGTGATGCCGGGTTGCAGCACCGCGAGGGTCGCGGCGTCGCGGCCCATGTTGGGCAGCTTCATCAGTGCCTCGCTGGTCAGCGTGGTGCCGACCGTCGCGTTCGTAGTCTGCAGATCCGCGCCGGCCGAGGCGGTGACTTCCACGGTGGTGGATGTGGATCCGACCTTGAGACTCGCGTTGAGACTCAGCGCTGAGCCCACGTCGACCTTCTGCGCGTTGATCTTGAAAACCGAGAAGCCCTGTTTGGAGATAGTAACTACGTAGGTGCCGGGAGAGACGTTGACAATTACGTAGCGGCCGGTGTCATTCGTCAGCGTGGATTGCGAAGCGCCGGTTGCATTGTCGAGCATGCGGACTTCGGCACCTACGACGGCGGCGTTCTGTTCATCGGTGACGAGACCGGCTACGGTTGCGGTGGAGGTGGCTTGCGACCACGCAGGAGAAGCGCTGGTGGCAAGAAGAATTCCCGCGAGTAAAGCGGTAAACCCGAGGGAAGTGCGATAGCTGCGAAGTCCTGTCATTGTGCCCTCTTGGTGTTGGCTTGTGGTAAAGGTAAGCAGGCGAGTGTTAAAGCCGCGGTAAACCCAACGACCAACAGCCTGGGAACCAGAGGAAATGCCGAGGTAAAACTTCATCCCCATCTAATCTCCTTAGTGCGAATACGGGAACACGCTCCCGTTTAACCCCTGGACAGCAGAGGAATATTGGAGTGAGTTTATGGTCTGCCTATGCCGGTGTCAAGCAAATAGTTTTGATGGGACCAACAAGTTAATAAGGTGGGTAAAAATCCATCGCAACATACACGGAGATATGGATTTACGTAGCCGTGGAGGGTGGCGAAAATGAGGCCACATGACGGGTGTGCTGGTGGTCCTGGTACGGCACGTAAAGAGTTACTTTTGCGCGAGCCAGGCGACGAACAATCCGTCCGGTTCAATGTCTTCCCAGTAGGAGATCAAGCGGCTCTCCACCTGCGAGCAGTGGGTGCGCAGCATGCGCTCCAACTGCTTGGGGGTAAACCATTTTTCCCACTCGGGAGTATGTAATCGTCCCCAATGTTCGGCGTTCTTATCAATGATCGCGATGCGGCCGCCGGTCTTAACCACCCGGCAGATTTCGGCGACAGCCTTTTCAATTTCCACGGCGTGCTCCAGGCTCTCGGTCGCGTACGCGCTGTCGAAAAAGCCGTCGGGGAAGGGAAGTTCGGTCATGCTCCCGGCGCGGGTGTGAATCCCGGCGGGCACATAGCGGAGCATCTCTTCAGAGATGTCGAGGCCCCAAAGTTCGGCCTCGGGTTCCTGCTGCTGGAAGACACGGGCGAAGCGTCCCTTGCCGCAGCCGACATCGAGAACGCGGCGGCCCTTGAGCTCGCCGAGATGTTCGCGGATGAGTTTGACGTGGTAGATGCGGGGATCGATGGTGGAGGGGAAATGCTCTTCGTCGGAGGCGGCCTGGTCGAAGGAGGATTGAATGCGGGCGCGCAACTCGGGGGTTAGCTGCGCGTCCGCGGGTTTGGAGAAGAAGCGTTTAAGGTTCATACGGCCACTCCGAAGCTCCATCGGAGGTGCGGGCGTGAGGAAGCGGTGAAGATCCAAGCACCCAATCCGAGCCGCGACCGTGACTCGCGCTTGGCGAGCAAGGGAGCGGTGGTCACGTGACCACCGCTCCGTAACCGTCGCGGCTCGGATTGGAGTGTGTTCTTCAACGGAGTCGCTCCGATTTATGCACGTGTCAGGAAAATCGGCAGGCCGAGTTTGTGGTCGTAGACCGGGCGGTAGCGCTCGGTGTTGTACATGGAGGCGACGTCGACGTGACGGGGTCCGAGTTTGGGATCGGGGATGCCGACCATCGCGTAGCTGCCGTTATTGATCGCGGTCATCAGGCCGTGCTTGCCTTCCTGAATAGCGTCCATTGCCATTCCGGCGAAGGTGGAAGCGACCATGCGGTCGACGAAATCGGCACTGCCGGAGCGGAGGTCGTATGTGAGATCGCTCACGATGGTTTCTTCACCGGTGGCGGTCTTGATTTCGTTGCTCAGGTCCTCGGCCACGCTCATCTTCTTGCGATGGCCGAAGGCGTCGGCTTCGCCGTATTCCTTCACGGTATAGCCCTGCCACTCGGCGCCTTCGCTGAGGATGGCGAGCGAGTAGTTGCTGGGATTGTTCTTCTTATCGGTGACCAGAAGATCGATCAGCTTGGGGAGTTCGACCTTGTATTCGGGGATGCAGCAGCGCACGCTGGTGACGTAGGCGGTATAGAGCGCGGTGTAGCCGGCATCGCGGCCGAAGACGCGGAAGAGGCCGATGCGCTCGTGCGAACCGACCGTGGTGCGCTGGCGCTCGATTGCGTCCATGGCGCGCGTGATGGCGGTGGAGAAGCCGATGCAATACTCGGTGTTCTGTACGTCGTTATCCATCGTCTTCGGCACGGCGATGACGCGGAAGCCCTGGCGATCGAGCTCGGCCGCATAGCTCAGCGTGTCGTCGCCGCCGATCGCGATCAGGTAATCGAGATTGAGCGTTTCGATGTTCTTCAGGACGGCTTTGGTGACGTCGAATACCTGGGTGGTGGCGCCCTTCTTGGTGAACGTGACCTTGGGGAAGTCCTGGCCTTCGAGCACGGGCGGAAGCTTCTTCATCTTCGACGGATTGGTGCGCGAGCTGTGCAGGTAGGTGCCGCCGGTGCGGTCGATGGTGCGCGTATTCTCGCGGTTCAACGGCAGCACATAGCGCGTGCGGCTGGCGGGATCCTGCAGGTTGACGTGCGTCAGACCTTCCCAGCCGCGGCGAATTCCGATCACCTCGCAGCCAATTTCACTTCCACGATAGACCACCGTTTTGATCACGGAATTCAGACCCGGAACGTCGCCGCCGCCCGTGAGTATGCCGATACGCTTCGCTGCCATTACTGCTCCTTTATTTTGGGGTAAGGATGCTTTCAGATTGGAAAATCTCATTATAAAGGATGGCGTGCGATTTCGCTCAGGCGCTCGCTATACTCAGTGCCATGCGCAGGCTGATGCGAACTTCAATTCGAAGACGCTACAGATGTTTGACGTGCGCGAGGTGTTAGCGACGAAAGTCGCGACGTTGAAGGGCACACGAAAGGCGATGAAGCACGTACTCGAATCTGAGCCGCGACCGTCAGGGAGCGGTGGTCATCTTCGGCTTCGGCTGACCACCGCTCCCTGACGGTCGCGGCTCGGATTCGAGTACGTCGATTAAACTAGGCGGCGACCCGCAGGGCGGGCAGGGAAGAATTAAGCACCCAGCCGACTTGCTTGCGTTCGAACGGCGCGCCGCAGTAGTCGGCGGCTCCATGTTCGAGGGCGTCGAGCCACGCGCTCACCTCGGGCAGTCGGCTGACGACCACGACAGGCAGATCGGGACGCGCGGTACGGATCGCGCCGAGTTCCGCGCATTCGGTGAACACGAGGCAGGTGTCGCCGAAATCGAGGGAGCCGGAATGGGATGCGGTTTGAACAGTTTGTCCCAGTTGGATAAGGACGGATTTTAGATCGTCGGAAGTGCTACGATCCAGGCCGACTAATAAAATTTGTGCCATATGCACCTCTCTCGGGGGTTAGAAGGGCAACACGGACCTTGTCTTTAGTTGTGAGGGTACGCTATCCAGCGGGTTTCGTCCAAGCGGAAATTTTAATCCTTCGTATGGCGTCCTACGGTTTTGGTAAATGCGCGAAAGTCTCTCACACCTTCAGGAATAGCTTGCGGCGGTACATCCAATAAAGAATGACCCAGTAGACGGCGAGCACGGCGATTCCGCGGAGTAGCGGTTCGTACGGTGCACCGGGGAAAGCGAAGGCGCGCGGGGCGAGGTGGATGCGGAAGCTATCGAGGATGAAGCGTTCCCAGAGGTGCGCGATCAGGTAGGCGGCGATCGAGTTGGCGCCGATGACGACGAGCGGGAAGGCCCAGCGGCGGTAGCCTTTGATCTCCGTGATCCAGCAGAAGGCGGCGAGAAACAGGAAGCAGAGGCCGCCGCTGAAGAGAGTCCACGCGGGAGTCCAGATGCGTTTGACGATCGGGTTGACGCCGGCGAAGTGAAGGGCGAGGCCAGCGGCGATTCCGATGGCTCCGGCGGCGAGCAAACGCCGGAGCGGAATCACGGGGGCGGCGGCGCGCAGCCAGCGTCCGGCGGCGAGTCCGAGAATCATCGTGCCGAGCGTGGGGATGAAGCTGAGCGTCAGATAGCCGCCGCTATTCTCGACGAATGGTTTGACGCGCGGAAAGAGATTGAGGAACCAGACGTCGAACGCATTGCCGAAATTGTCGCCCTTGTTCCAGTGGGCGAGGAAGCCGGAGAAGAATCCGGGCTCGTGCGCGGGGTAGAGCGCCCAGGCGAGCCAGTAGGCGGTCAGGAGAAAGGCGAACGTGATCCACTGCCATCGCGGGCGAAGGAAAGCCAGCAGGAAGAGGATCGGATAGCCGAGGCCGATTTGCGAGAGCGTGTCCTCGAAGGTGTAATAGGTCTGCGGCGCGTGCGTGGAGCGGAGGAAGACGCCGAGCGCGATCAGGAGGAGTGAGCGCCACAGTGCGTGAAGGAAGAGCCCGCGGAATGTGCCGCCTTTCGCCATGCGCGCGGCGAGCGAGTAGGGCAGCGCGACGCCGACGAGGAACGAGAAGCCCGGCTGGATGGTGTCGTGGAGCGAACATCCGGCCCAATCGACATGCGTCTGGTGGTAGGCGAGGAAGCTCCAGAATGCGTTGCCCGGAAGGGCTTTGGCGACGCGCGAGAGTTGGAGAATCTCGGCCATCATGAGGAGCATGACGAAGCCGCGGTAGGTGTCGATGGCGAGATTGCGGGCGGGCTTCGGCTCCACGAATATATAGGACTACGGCGAGGGGAAATTAGCAAGGGGGTCGAAAAGGCAATCGGAGCCGCGACCGTTAGGTAGTCCGAGGCGAGCCCCAATCTGAGCCGCGCGCGTGAGCAAGCGGTGGTCCTGGGTTCTTCAACGGAGTTCTCCATGGCCCCGTTCGGGGCCTCAACCAGGGATGAAAATGCATGATCGCTTTTAGGCGCGTCACTTTCACCGGAGCTC
>JAOAPT010000603.1 GCA_025463045.1 Candidatus Solibacter sp. | reverse complement strand
GGCCGCAACAAGGGGTGAATATGCACGCTCGCTTTTAGGCGCGTCATTTTCAACGGAGTTTTCCATGGTCCCTTCAGGGCCACAACAAGGGATGAAATTTGTCGATCGCTTCTTGGAGCATCATTATCAGGGGAGCGGCTCTGGCAAGGGATCCTTCTCGCCGTGGCGCGCGGTCCATTCGGCGCCGGCAAGGACGACCATGGAGGCGATGAAACTCCACAAAAGGATGGCGACGGAGTGGCGGAAGATAAAGTACTCGTGCTCGAGTTTTCTCTGCAGGTACGGCGTGACGGCGAGGTTGACGTACTTGAGCGCCTCGAGCACGAGGCCGACGAAGATGGCGGTGGGCGCGACACGCGCGGGAGGGATTTTGCGGTTCGGGAGTAGCCAGTAGATGAGGAACAGAGCGAGGATGGAGATGGGCACGGCGGCGATTTTGAACATCAGCAGATTGAGAAAGGATTGCACGGGTCCGAGAGGGTTCCACGCGCCGACCCATTCCTTATTGAGCGCCGTGAGCATCAGGGAGAGCATGGCGAGGGCACCGCAGAGAAAGATCATGCCGAGCGCGATCACCTGATTCATCAGATAGGATCGGTTCCTGGTGACGCCCCAGGCTCGGTTCAGGGCGACTTCGAGAGGTTCGAAGATGCCGTTGGCGGTGAACAGCAGCAGGATCATGCTGGTGATCTGCAACTGACCTTGGAGGGCGAGGTTGCGCTTGAGAAAGCTGGCGAGTTCGCCGGGGAAGTAGTCGTTCAGTGCGAGGTAGATCGCGTCCTCGGCGGCGCGCCAGTGGAGCACGTTGCGGCAGAGGGAAAGCATGACGTTGCAGAAGGGAAAGAAGGAGAGCAGCACGCTGGCGGCGATCGCGAGGGCATAGACGTGCACCTCGGTTTCCATCGCATAGCGGGCGGTGGGGCGGATCAGGTTAAGGCGGGCGCGCCGTTCCGGATTGAACAGAGTCAAGTTCCAGGGTAGCGTGAGTAGTCACTTGAGCGCCACGATACAATCGGACCTTGAAACTCGCGATCATCGGGTACGGCAACGTAGGACGCGCGCTGGCGAAAATGCTGCGCGAGAAGCGTAAGGAATTTCCGTTCACGATCACAGGAATTCACACGGCGCGCCACGGCACGGCGGTCGATCCCGGAGGCTTGCCTGCGAAGGTAATCGACGCAGCGGAGTTGGGGCCGCGCGCCGAATCGGTGGAGGAGTTTCTGGATGCGGCCGGGGCGGATGTGGCGGTGGAACTGACGACGCTGAATCCGTCGACGGGCGAACCGGCGATCTCGCACATCCGGGCGGCGTTTGCGCGGCGAATGCACGTAGTGACTGCCAACAAAGGTCCGGTGGCACACGCCTACGCGGACCTGCGCGACGAGGCAGCGTGCGCGGGCGTTGGATTCCGGTTCGAATCGAGCGTGATGGATGGCGCGCCAGTGTTCAATCTGTGGCGGCACACAATGCCTGGCGTGAAGGTGCAGGGCTTCACGGGCGTGTTGAACTCGACGTCGAAGGTGGTGATCGAAACGATGGAGCGCGGCGGCAGTTTCGAGGACGGGCTGGCCGAGGCGCGGCGCATGGGGATCACGGAAGGCGACGGCGCGTATGACGTGGAGGGCTGGGACGCGGCGGCAAAGACGGCAGCGCTGGCCAATGTCCTGATGGACGCGCGCACCACGCCGCAACAGGTGTCGGCGAAGGGAATCACGCGGCTGACGCCGGAGCGGATGGCGGAGATGAGAACGCAGGGAAAGACGGTTCGGCTGGTGAGCCGCGGACGGCGGACGGCGAGCGGCGTTTCGCTGCGGGTGCGCGCCGAAGTGCTGGATCGCGGCGATCTGTTGGCCGCCACTCCGGGTACGAGCAATCTGATTTTGTTCCACACGGACCTGATGGGTACGTTCGGAACGGTGTCGATCGAACCCGGCGTCGAGCAGACCGCCTACGGGGTGTTCAGCGATCTGGTGAGCTTGCGCGGATAAGGGTCGGGCGTTCGGGGGTGGGCGGTGCGTTGCTCCGGCTGTTCGGCTGAAATTCGGCTGCCGGAATCCAGGGCCACGGTCAGGATTCGAAATGGACGCCATGCAGTCCAAACAGAGCAACCACTCCCACAGCGCGAGGCTGGTGAGAATCCGGCGGCCATCGAAGAAGTTCGGAGTGAAGTAAAGGTAGACGAGGAACAGGAGCACGCCGCAATCGAGCACGATTTTTCCGACCAGCGCACCGGCGGAACGGCCGGCCGCCCGTCTCGAAATTGCCAACACGATCAGACACTGGAGCGTGCCGAGGCACACGCCTATGCAGGCTGCAAAGGCGAGTTGAACGTGGAGCGGAGTGTAGTCCAGCGTGAAGGGCGCCAGAAATCCGATGGCGATCGCCGCCGCAAGACCTGCCGTAAAGAGAGTTGTCCCCGCGAATGCAAGTTTGCGCCTGACGACTTGGAGGTGAACGAAAAACATCGCTGCGGCGGGTATCAGCAGAATTCCGCAGGCTCCTATTACCGGCCGCGGCGAAGCCATACCCGCCTGGATTGTCCGCCGGAGACGCCAGATCTGAGATTACGGCCGAGCCGGCATGGAAGGGCTTCCCATGGAAATAAACGAGCCGACGAGGCCGCCGAAGAAGACAGCGCAGCTCACCGGCAGGAATACGGGACGCACCAAGCGGGGTGTAAGGCTCGACACGGTATCTTTGCAAGCTTGCGCGATCTTGGTTTCGTGCATCGGACGAGGGACACACGGAGTTTACCAGAGCGCAATCCAGCGCCGCGCTAAGTCGCCGCCTCGAAAGCAGTGTCCACGGCAGGCGGTTTAGTCGAAGCGTCGGGCCGGGGACTGTCGATGGGGGGCGTGTGTTTCAAAGGCTGCGGGCTCTCGACGGGAAGCGTAAAGCAAAACGTCGAGCCTTCCCCCGGCTGCGATTCGGCCCA
>JAOAPT010000584.1 GCA_025463045.1 Candidatus Solibacter sp. | reverse complement strand
TGGTGGCCGAGGTGGGACTTGAACCCACACGCCCAGTGAAGTGCGCCGGATTTTGAGTCCGGTTCGTCTGCCAATTCCGACACTCGGCCACGGATTAGCTTAACAACCCCGAGTTTAGCATGACAGGCTACCGGAAGTTCACGCCCACCCGCACGCCCCAATAGTGAACCGTCTCGTATCGCGTCGTCACGTGATCGCGCGCTTCCAACTTGACGCCGACGTGCTTCGAAGGCCAGATATTCACACCGCCGCCGAAGTTGCCCAGATTCGCGTGGCCATACCGAAAGAACAGCGTATAGCCGCCGGTCAGGTAAGGATCGATCTTCGCACCCTTCTTGCCATTGAAGTGGAAGTACCCGTTGGGCGAGAACACTCCCATGAAACTGCTCGAGAAATCGTCGCGGAATCCCAATCCCGCGAGTTCCGCGCCGGCTCCGATATGCGGGACGATGCGCGCCTCGCCGCCGATTCCGAGATTCAACGTCATCGCGGTATACCCGTCCGCCGTTGCACCTCCCGGGGCAAGGAATACGTAACCGTGCGAGGTCTGCGCCTCCACGGCACCGGCCAAGGCGAAGGCGGCGATCGCGAACATCTTCAGTAGTCTCATCTTTTCTCTCCATAGTAAGACGCGTGAGCGCACCGGGTGTTGGCTCAAACGTGTTCAAATAGGGAGGAAAGAAATCAAAAAATGGCTTTTCGGGGCGTAGATTATTTCTCCGTCGACTCGCTCTTCAGTGAAGAGGAGTTGATGGTCCGGCAGACTGCGCGGCGCTTCGCCGAGGAACGGATTCTGCCGTTGATTCGCGAGTGCTACCGCGACGCGCGCTTTCCCACGGAGTTGGTGCCGGAGATGGCCGAACTCGGCTTTCTGGGCGCCAATCTCGAGGGCTATGGCTGCGCCGGCATGAGCAGCGTCGAGTACGGGCTCGTCATGCAGGAACTGGAGCGCATCGATTCCGGCGTGCGCAGTTTCGTTTCCGTACAGGGCGCGCTCGTCATGTATCCGATTCACAGCTACGGCAGCGACGAGCAAAAGCAGCGCTGGCTGCCGGCGCTGCAGAGCGGGAAAGCAATCGGATGCTTCGGGTTGACCGAGCCGGATTTCGGTTCGAACCCTGCCGGAATGCGGACCACCGCCCGCCGCGACGGCGATTCCTGGGTGCTCAATGGCGAAAAAACGTGGATCACCAACGGGTCGATGGCCGATGTCTCGATCGTGTGGGCGCGCGCCGAGGAAGGCATTCTCGGCTTCCTGGTCGAACGCGGCACGCCGGGGTTTTCGACGTCCGACATCCACGGCAAGTGGTCGATGCGCGCCTCGGTGACTTCGAGTCTGGCGCTGGCGGATTGCCGCGTGAAGGATAGGGACCGGCTACCTGGCGCGAAGGGCTTGAAGGGGCCTCTCTCCTGCCTGTCGCAGGCACGGTACGGCATCGGCTGGGGAGTGCTCGGCGCGGCGATGGATTGCTACGAGACTGCCCGCCAGTATTCGATCGTCCGCAAGCAGTTCGACGACCGCCCGATCGCATCGCACCAACTGGTGCAGGAGAAATTGGCCTGGATGATCACCGAGATCACCAAGGCGCAACTGCTGGCCGTGCAGGCCGGACGGTTAAAGGACCAGAAGAAGCTCGAGCCGGCGCATATTTCGATGCTCAAACGGAATAACGTCTGGATGGCCCTGGAGTGTGCTCGGCTCAGCCGGGACCTCCTCGGGGCCAACGGAATCACCGACGAATATCCGATCATGCGTCACCTTTGCAATCTGGAAACCGTCAAGACTTACGAAGGAACGGACCATATTCACGCACTGGTGATCGGTGAACGGGTCACCGGCGTCGCCGCCTACAAATAGGACGTTCCCGGTTCGGAGCAAAACTTTTCTAATGATTCTTTACGCCCTGACGATTGTGGTGAGCGCCTTCCTGCTGTTCCAGGTGCAGCCGGTGATTGCGAAGATTATCCTGCCCTGGTTCGGCGGATCGGCGGCGGTGTGGACCACCTGCATTCTGTTCTTCCAGATGGTGCTCCTGCTCGGCTACCTCTATGCCCACGCAGTCATCCGCTATCTGAAGCCGCGCACGCAGATGCTTCTGCATTGCGCACTACTCCTGGTGAGTGTGGCGCTACTGCCGGTCTACCCGAACGCCAGTTGGAAACCAGCGGCGGGCGATGACCCGACGATGCGCATCCTGGGATTGCTGGCCGCGACGGTCGGCATGCCCTACTTCCTGCTCTCCACCACCGGTCCGCTCTTGCAGGCGTGGTACGCGCGCCGATTTAAGGGTGCAATTCCCTACCGGCTCTACGCGCTGTCTAACGCCGGCTCGATGTTCGCGCTGATCAGCTACCCGGCACTCTTCGAACCGGCTTTCACCACCGTCCAGCAGGCTTGGGGATGGAGCGGCGGCTATTGCGTCTTCGTGCTGGTCTGCGGGCTGACGGCCTATGTCTCGAATCGCGGTCCGGCGGAGGCCAGCGGGGCGCAGGCAGTGACGAGTGACACGGCGGCGGCGCCCACCGCGAGTCTGTATACGATGTGGCTGCTGCTTCCGGCGGTGGCCAGCGTAATGCTGCTCGCGATCACCAATCACCTTTCGCAGAACGTCGCCGCGATCCCGTTTCTCTGGGTGCTGCCGCTGAGTATCTACCTGCTGACCTTCATCCTCTGTTTCGAGGGCGATGGCTGGTACCGGCGAAATCCCTATCTCCAGCTACTAGCGGTAGCGCTCGGCAGCATGGCGTACGCGGTCAGCGTCGACATGACAAGCAATGTGCCGATCAAGGTGATGATCCCGCTGTTCGCCATGGGGCTGTTCACCTGCTGCATGGTATGTCACGGCGAACTGGCCCGGCTGAAACCCGATCCGAAATACCTGACTCATTTCTTTCTGATGATCTCGGCGGGCGGCGCGCTTGGCGGGCTGCTCGTCGGGTTCGCGGCGCCGCACCTGTTCAACGCGCTTTATGAAATGCCCTTGAGCCTGGTCGCCTGCGCGGCACTGATTTCCTATGTCCTGCGGCAGGACGCCGAACTGAAATGGGTACGCCGCTGGCCGGGCGTTGTTACCACTGCGGTTCTTACCCTAGCTCTTGCGGGCTATGTGGGGTGGCAGATCAAACAAATGGTCAGCGGCTCTCGCGTCCTGGCGCGAAACTTCTACGGCGGTCTCCGTGTTCGAGATAGTGGAGACCCAGGTTCCCTGGACGCCACCCGCACGTTGACTCACGGAACGATTAATCATGGCGAGGAGTATCTGAACATCGCTCGCCGCGATCTCCCCACCACTTATTACGGACCCAATACAGGAATCGGCGTCGCCATCCGGGAAAAACAGCAGACCGGGGCGATCCGCATCGGCGTAATCGGGTTAGGCACGGGTACGACGGCCGCCTATGGCAGGCTGGGCGATTACATCCGCTACTACGAGATCAATCCGCTGGTACTCGAGTTAGCGCGAAAAGAATTTTTCTATCTGAAGGACTGTAAGGCCAAACTCGATGTCATCATGGGTGACGCGCGGCTTTCGCTGGAGCAGGAGCCACCGCAGAATTTCGACGTGCTGGCGGTCGACGCGTTCTCGAGCGACTCGATTCCAGTGCACCTGCTGACTAAGGAGGCGATGGATCTGTATTTTCGCCACCTGCGTCCCGACGGCATTCTGGCCGTCCATATCTCTAACCGCTATCTGAACCTCCAGCCGGTATTGGAGGGTGAAGTTCATGCAACCGGGAAGATCGCCCGTGTCGTCGATACAGAGGATGACGACACGCAGGATGTCTTCGGCGCTACTTGGGTATTGATTACGGCGCCGACGTCCGGCTTCACCGGCGAGGAGTTGAGCAGCTCCGCTCCGCTCGATTCCAAGCGAACTGTACGTTTATGGACGGACGATTACAGCAATCTTTTCAAAATTCTGAAATAAGTCTAAGATAAAGACTGCCGCGTCCGTATGTCTGAATAGTTCCGTCTCTGGCAGAAATGTCTATTTCGGACCTGTTCATGTTGTATCATCAACTTGGCTGAGGTCAAATTCATGGACGCTGCTCACAAACTCATCAAAACTACTGGACTCCTCTTCGTTATCGCGTTGCTGATGGCTGCGCCTGGATGGTCTCAGACGCCCGCTCTAAACGCTCCGACTAGTGTTACTCTTACGGGCGGTTCGCCCTCCCAGCTTGTCACTATCACGAGTTCGGTGCCATCGACCCCGATCACTTTCACGATTGGCAATCCCGACTATTCCTCGGATAGCAGCACCAACGGAGCATGGCTGAGGGTCATCGGAGGAACCACCACCCCGGCCTCGCTGCAATTCGCCATTTTCCAGACATCCGGATTGTCGCAAGGGACGCATACTGCGTCGGTCACGTTGACGCCCGACGCGAGCACACCCGGCGTCACCCCCGTGACGATTAGCGTCACCTTTAATAGCGGCAACGGGTCCGGCGGTTCCGGAACGCTGACCGCATCTCCCAATCCGATTAACCTGAGTGCCTCGTCGGGCAGCCAGTTCACCCAGTCCGTTCTGATTTCGACCACGAGCTCGGTGGCACTTCCTTTGGGCGTGAGCACCGTAATGAACAACGGAGGCACGAACTGGTTAGCTGCTTCGCTCACCGGCACTGGTAGCGTGGTTTCCGGCTCTCCAGCCACCGTTAACGTGACAGCAAGCGCCGCCAGCCTTCCGAACGGCACTTATACCGGTACGGTAACCGTCACTCCCGGCTCGGGAACGGCGCTCAGCATTCCAGTGAACTTCACGGTCGGCGGCACCACCGGCGGCAACGGACAGTGGACGATCTCGCCCAACTCGATTCCGTTTTCTTACTCCACGGGCGGGACTTTCCCGAGTACGTCGGTGGTCGTAACCACGACCAGCGGAAATACCAGCTACAATGCGACGGCGACAAGCAGCAACGGCTGGCTCTTGATTGCGAATAACCAAGCCATCTCCGGATTACTGGTCGGACAGAGTTATCAAGTGTCCGTTGGGGCGCAGGCTGCCTCCCTCACTACCGGGTCTTACACCGGTACGGTTAGCATTAACGATCTGAGCAACAACCTGGTCGGCACGCTGAACGTGACGTTGAGCGTGAACGGCGGAAATTCCGCCGGCCTGACCCTCAATCCAATTTCCCCGTTGAATCTGACTTCCACGGTGAACGGGGCGCAACAGAATCCGTCAATTACCGTGACCAGCACCAGCGGCGGAACACTCTCGGTCACCAGCAGTTCGGGTACCTTGCAGAGTTGGATCTCAGTTCAGCTTCCGAGCAACACCACCGTTATCGCGAACGGATCGACCACCTTCTCTTTGAATGTGAATCCGGCCGGTCTGGCCGCGGGCACCTACTCTCAGTCGTTCACGGTAGCGGTCGGTGCGCAGTCGACGACTCTGACCGTGAATTTGACGGTAGGCGGCACGGGCGGTCAGGGCAGCGGCACGGTCGTGCCCACCTCACTGAATTTCACCTGGCAGATGGGTACGCTGGAGGCGGCCGCAGCCAGGCAGAAGATCGTGATTCCGGTGGGCAACTGGTCCTCCGCTGTGACCACGACGTCTGGCGGCAACTGGCTGAACATTTCCCCGACCAGCGGCATTTCGGTACCGGATGCTGCCTCGTCACCCACAGTCTCCGTGACCCCCGCCGCTGCGGGACTGACCGTGGGAAGCTACGCCGGCAACATCGCGATTACCACCGGCGGCACGGTTCAGAACGTGCAGGTCTCTCTCACCGTGACATCCGGGCCGGTGCTCGTGCCGACTCCGGGGTCGCTGGTCTTCGTCGCCCAAACGGGATCGTTCACCCCGGGACAGTCGGTCTTCTTTAGCACCACCGACCCGGTGAACGCGCCCCTCGGCATCACGGCCACGTCGAACAATTCCTGGATCACGATTTCCGGCGCCAACCCCGGCTCCTTCTCGGTATCGGTCGACCCGACCGGCATGGCGGCGGGCGTTTACAGCGGTTCGATTACCGTGCTGCAAAGCGGCGTCGCCAACACACCCTACACCTATCCGGTGATCATGATCGTCAATGGCGGAGGTACAGGCAGCGGGCCGTTGAACTTCAATCCGACCGCGCTGACCTTCACCAGCACCAACGGCGTTGCTTCACCGACCTCCACCATCCTGACCGTGGGCGCCAACGTGCAGACCAATTTCACTTACACGACCAGCGTCTCGGGGAACGTGAACAACTGGATCAGCATTTCCCCCAGCAATAATGGAACGGGAGTCACCACCACCAACCTATCCGTCTCCGTCAACCCCTCGGGCCTGACGGCGGGTACTTATACCGGATCGATCTCGTTCAACGCCAATGGCTTCATCCAGACCGTGCCGATCACGCTTACGGTAAGCACGGGCGGCAGCACCGGCGGGAATATCACCGTCGATAAGAGCAGCCTCACCTATACCGGTCAGTTCGGCGCGACATCGCTGCCGGTGCAGTCGCTGACGGTGAGCAGTGCGTCGGGATCGGCCCCGGTGAACTTCACCGTTTCGGCGACCACGACGTCGGGTGGAAGCTGGCTGTCGACCAGCGCCAACGCGAGCAACTCAACTCCCAGCACGATCAACGTGACGGTGAATCCAGCCGGTCTGGCGGCGGGATCGTACAGCGGTAATCTGGCGATTCAACCCACGGGCGGCTCGGTGGTGAACGTGCCGGTGAACGTGACGATTTCGTCTGCCCCGACGATCGCCGCGACTCCGACCCTCCTAACCTTTAATTACCGGGCGGGCGACAATGCTCCGCCCGCGCAGTCTGTTAGCGTCACCGGCACGGGCCTGACGTATAGCGCCACGGCGGTAAGCAATGGAAACTGGCTGTCGGTATCGCCGAACGCCGGGACCGCGCCCGGTACAGTCAACGTCTCAGTGAACGGCAGCAATCTGCAGGCCGGCACGTACAACGGTACGGTGACCATCGCCGGCACGAACGGGGCGAGCGGTTCGACCACGGTGAATGTTAGCCTCACGGTGACGGCGCCCCTGCCCACGATCACCAAGGTAACCAACGCCGCAAGCTACGCGACCGGCTCGATTTCGCCCGGCGAGATCATTACCCTGTTCGCCGATGATCCGTCGCACGGCATCGGTCCGGCGGTTCCGGTGGGGCTCACGCTCGATGCGGGCAAGGTCGCGACGACGATCGGCGGGGTCCAGGTGCTGATCAATGGGTTTCTGGCGCCCCTGGTTTTCGTCAGCTCGAAGCAGGTTTCGGCAGTGGTGCCGTACGAGCTGTCGCTGTTCACCAGCGCCACGGTATTCGTGAAATACCTCGGCCAGTCCTCAAACGGGATCACGATGAACGTGGCCACGACGCAGCCGGGTCTGTTCACCCTGAACTCATCGGGCACCGGACCGGGCGCGATCCTCAACTCCAACAACTCGGTGAATGGGCCGGGGACCGGGGCAACGGTTCCTGCAACCCGTGGCGATACGGTTGTCGTTTACATGACTGGTGAAGGACAGACGTCGCCGGCCGGCGTAACAGGTAAAGTGACGACTGTCGCTTCTGCGCCGCCGTTGACCCCCGGACCGCTGCTGCCGGTTTCGGTCACGGTCGGCGGACAGCCAGCCAACTGGAGCTTCGCCGGAGAAGCGCCGGGATTCGTGTCGGGCGTGATGCAGTTGAACGTCCAGCTTCCGACCAATATCGGTACCGGTGAACAGGAAATCCTGGTAACCATCGGCGGCAACCAGAGTCAAAAGGGCGTGACGGTTTCGGTGAAGTAAGTACAACAAAACGCAGCACATGGCCCGGAGATCGGCGGAGACTCGCCGATCTCCGGGTTCTTGCGTTGGCGGAGTTCTCTCAACGCTTACGGCACGACGCGCGTCTAAGTAGGTGTGAGGCTGTTTAGGCTCCTGATTGGGTTACTCGCAGTGTCGGCGTTCGCTGGGGATGCCGCCTTGGACACTCTGTTGAAGGGTGTAGAGGCGCGCTATAACAAAGCCAAAACGCTCCAAGTCCTTTTCCAGGAGGACTATACGCCGCCTGGCCGACCCAAGCGGTCGGAGAGTGGGACGCTCGTTCTCCGCAAGCCCTTGAAGATGCGCTGGGATTACGACACGCCCAAAGGCAAGTTGTTCATCAGCGACGGAAAATACCTCTGGCTATACACTCCGGCGGAAAACAAAGCCGAGAAGATGAAATTGAAGGAAAGCGACGACATGCGCGCGCCGCTGGCCTTTCTGCTCGGCAACCTGGACTTCTCCAAGGAGTTCCGCAACCTGCAGTCGAAGCCCGAAGGCGCCGATATACGGATTACGGGCGATTCGAAGAGCGAAAACCTGCCCTATTCGAATGTGGAGTTTGTGGTCACACCGGAGCGGCGCATCAAAGTGGTCAAAGTAATCGGCTACGACCATTCCATTCTCGAGTTCCATCTGGATCAGGAGAAGGCGGACCTGCCGGTGGACGCTAAACTGTTTCAGTTTCAGGTCCCTAAAGGCGCGCAACTGGTGGAGGGTGCACAGTAGCCATGGCCGACTTTGTCCTGAAATATGCCGATGGGCGCGGGCAGATCCACCAGCAGGTGGCTTCGGCGACGTCGGAAAAGGAACTCCGCGACAAGTACGCTCAGCAGGGCTTCCTGATTTATTCGATCAAGCCGCGCGGCGCGGGCGTCGCCTCGACGTTCCTGGGCGGCAAGAAGAAGCTCAACCTCGAAAAATTCCTGATTTTCAACCAGCAATTCGTCACCCTGATCCGCGCTGGATTGCCGATTTTGAAGGCGCTCGATCTGCTCGCCGAGCGATTGACCGACCCGAAACTGGGTCCATACGTGAAATCGGTGCGCGACGAGGTCCGCAACGGGTCGCTGCTCAGCGATGCTTTCCGGCTGCAGGGCATCTTCCCCAAAATGTACGTGACGTCAGTAATGGCGGGCGAAAAAAGCGGCAGCCTCACCGAAGTTCTCGACCGGTACGTGACGTACCAGAAGATGTCGCTGGCGGTCAAAAAGAAGGTCATGGTGTCTTTGATGTATCCGGTGGTGCTGATCGTTCTGGTCGCGCTGCTGATGGTCTTCCTGGTGACCTACGTGGTACCCACGTTTGCCAATCTGTACAACAGTATGCAGGCGAAACTGCCGTTAATGACTGTGTACCTGATTGCGATCGGGACTGCGTCGCAGAAATATATCGTCTTCGGCGTCGCGGGAATGGTGGGAGGGATCGCGCTTTTCCGCTGGTGGGCGCGGAAAGATTCGGCGCGGCTGAAGATCGATTACATGAAACTCCGCACGCCGTTGATGGGCGAGATCTGGCTTAAATACCAGGTGGCGCAGTTGGCGCGAATTTTGAGCACGCTGCTGGTGGGCGGTATTCCGCTGGTCCAGGCGATGGAGACGGCCGCGGATTCGTTGAATACCCCGCTCTTGAAACGGGCGGTGGAAGCCGCGGGCAAGAGCGTGCGGGAAGGCCAGCCGCTTTCGGGATCGCTGGCGCAATCGAAGCTGTTTCCGCCGCTAGCCATCGATATGATCGAGGTCGGCGAATCGACGGGCGCGCTGCCGTCGATGCTGAACAGCGTGGCCGAGTTCTTTGAAGAGGATGTGAACACGAAGATGGCGGCGGCGCTGTCGTTGATCGAACCGGCGATCATGATCGTGATGGGCGGAGTGGTGGCTTTCGTGTTGATCGCGTTGTATCTGCCGATCTTCTCGTTGGCGGATACGATTCGGTAAGAAGGTTGATGCATGGCAACATTGGATAGAGCGAAGTTATCGGAACCCGGGGTGGAGCAGGAACAGGCGCAGGCCATCGCCGCGCGCTACCGCTGCGAATATGTCGACTTGCGGGAAGCGGGGATCGACCACGACCTGTTTCGCTCGATTCCAGTCGACCTGATGTTCCGCTATAACTTCGTGCCGCTGCACGCGCAGAACGGCACGCTCGATATCGCGCTTTCCGATCCGCGGAATCTAAACCTGATCGACGAACTGACGCTGCTGTTGAACAAGAAGCTGCGCGTCAAGGTCGCCACACTGTCGCAGATTTCGGATCTGCTGAAGAAGACCGAGCAATCGCAGCGGGTGCTCGAGGAAGTCACCGAGGGCTTCGCGCTCGATGTGGTGCTCGAGGACGGCGATTCGGACGAGACTCTCTCGATCGACAGGCTGACGGCGACGGATTCCGATATCGCGCCCGTCATCAAGCTGGTCGATACGACGATCTTCAATGCGCTCGAGCGGCGGGCGAGCGATATTCACATCGAATCACGCGACCAGGAAGTGGCCATCAAGTACCGCATCGACGGCGTGCTGCACTACGCGATGCCGCCGATCGCGAAGGACTGGCAGTCGACGATTATTTCGCGTATCAAGGTGATGAGCGAGTTGGACATCGCGGAAAAACGCGTCCCGCAGGACGGCCGTTTTCGCGTCCGCTACAAGAATCGCCTGATCGATTTCCGCGTCTCCATCATGCCGACGATCCACGGGGAAGACGCCGTGCTCCGCGTGTTGGATAAGGAATCGATGAGCGAGAAGTTCGCCAAGCTTTCGCTCGACGTGGTCGGATTCAGCGACGCGGACCTGGTGAAGTTCCGCCGCTACATCATGGAGCCGTACGGGATGGTACTGGTCACCGGGCCGACGGGGTCTGGCAAGACGACCACTTTGTATGCGGCGTTGAGCGAAATCAAGAACGACGAAGACAAGATCATCACCATCGAAGACCCGGTGGAGTATCAGTTGAAGGGAATCACGCAGATTCCGGTGAACGATAAAAAAGGGCTGACATTCGCGCGCGGCCTGCGTTCGATTCTGCGTCACGATCCGGACAAGATCATGGTCGGTGAAATCCGCGATCAGGAGACGGCGCAGATCGCGATCAACTCCGCGCTCACCGGGCACCTGGTGTTCACGACCGTTCACGCGAACAACGTGCTCGACGTGCTGGGCCGCTTCTTGAATATGGGCGTCGAGGCGTATAACTTCGTTTCGGCGTTGAACTGCATTCTGGCGCAGCGCCTGGTGCGACAGATCTGCGAGCACTGCAAGCGGGAAGTGAAGTATCCGGACTCGCTGATGGTCGAGAGCTCGCTGAATCCGGATGAGTGGCGGCATATTCCGCTGATGGAAGGCGCGGGCTGCTTCGAATGCGGCGGCACGGGCTTCCGAGGGCGGTCGGCGATTCACGAACTTCTGGATCTCTCGGACCGGATCCGCGAAATGATTCTGGATAAGCGGCCGACGTCGGAAATTAAGCGGGCGGCGCGCGAGGAAGGGATGACTTTCCTTCGCGAATCGGCGGTCGACAAGATGCGGATGGGGATCACGACGCTGCGGGAGATCAATAAGGTGACGTTCATTGAGGGGTAGAGGAAAGCAGTGTTTGACCGCCGATGAACGCAGACAAGAAAATGCTGGATAAGCTCAAAGCGATTTTGCAGGATCCGCCGCCGGCGATGGCGTTTGAAATCTCCGAAGCGGGGATCGCCGCGGCGCGGATCGGGACGCGCGCGGAGTTGGAGTTTCTGCCGCTGAAGCCGGGGACGCTGACCGTGTCGCCGCTTAAAGAGAACGTGCTCGATCCGGATGAATTCATGATGGCGGTACGCTCGCTCGCGGGGACACAGGCGGCGCGCAGGAAGAAAGACGTGGCGCTAATTCTGCCCGATTTCAGCGCGCGCATTTCGGTGCTGGATTTCGATCAGTTCCCGAAGGACGCGAAGGAGCAGGCATCGCTGATCCGCTTCCGGCTGAAGCGCTCGGTGCCGTTCGATGTGGAATCTGCGGCGCTCAGCTACTGGGCGCAGAGCGGGGAGAAAGGCAAGGTCGACGCGGTGGTTGTGCTGGCGCCGCTCGAGATCGTGTCGCGATATGAAGCGCCCTTCCGTGCGGCGGGAATGAGTCCGGGACTGGTGACGACGTCGTCGCTGGCGGCGCTGGAGTTGGCGCCGGACGCGGGCTTAAGTGTACTCGCGAAGTTGACGGGCCGCGTGTTGACCCTGGTGGTGCGCGACAAGATCCAGATCAAATTGGTGCGCTGCCTGGAACTGCCGGCGAACGACATGGAAGACGTCGCCGCGGTGCTGATCCCGACCTTCGTGTACATCGAAGACAACCTCGGCCGGTCGGCGGAGAATCTGCTGCTGTGCGGGTTCGGCGCGGAGACGGAAGAAGCGGAGCGGCGCTTCACCGAAGAGTTGGGCGTCCCGGTGGCGCCGTTGCGGTCGCCGCTCGGAGTGCCGGGCGGGAACAACGCGGGGCTGCTGGGGTATTTGCGGTCGATCGCGAAGAACAACTGAAATGAAGATTCCGATTAATCTCGCGAGCCAGCCGTTCCGGAGAGACCGGGCGATGGTAGTGGCGTCGGTGGCGGTAAGCGCCCTGCTGGTGATTTCGCTCGCGGCGCTGATCATGCTGGCAAACACGGACAACGCTCAGATGGCGGATGTGCGCAAGGAAGTGAATCAACTGCATGCGCAAATCGCGGCGGTGACCAAGGAGCGGACCGAGTTCGACTCGATCCTGCGCAAGCCGGAGAATGCCGAAGTCCTGCAACTCAGCGTGTTTCTGAATTCGCTGTTGGACCGTAAGGGAATCAGTTGGACCCGGATTCTGGCGGACCTCGAGAAGACCATGCCGCCCAACGTCAAGATGCTGAATATTCAGCCCTACGTTACCGGCAAAGACCAGATCACACTGAACCTGCAGGTCGGCGCGGAAGGGCCGGAGCCGGTGATCGAGTTTTACAAGCGTCTGGAGAGCTCCTCGAGTTTCGGCGGGGTGATCCAGAATCTCTACAATCCCCCTTCCCAAGCGGATCCGCTCTACCGGTATCGCTTCACGGTGAATTATGCCCAGAAACTTTAACCTGAACCTCGCCGGCCTCAAGTGGAAAGATCCGCAAGTGGCGATGCGGGCGGTGCTGGGTGTATTGCTGCTGGCCAATCTGGTAGCGGCGGTGATCGCGTTCAAGCCCTTCGGCGGTAGCGCCGACGACTTGCGGCGTGAGCGCAATTCGCTGCAACAGCAACTGGCCCAACTGCAGAAGACCGTGGCCGATACGAGGAAACAGGTGGAGAAGGTCAAGATCGCGCGGGCCGAAGGGGATGAATTCCTCGCGAAGTATTTCGCGGACCGGCGAGTGGTGACTTCGACGATTCAGGGCGAACTGGTGGACATCGCCAAACAGGCCGGAGTGATTTACCAGCCGACCACGTGGACGCCGGAACCGATCGAGGGAAGCGACACACTAGCCATGATGACGATCAACGCGGGCTGCCAGGGCACGTACGCGGCACTCTCCAAGTTCGTCAACCTGGTGGACCGGTCGCCGCGATTCCTGATTCTGGAGAGCATGGTGGCGGCGCCGCAGCAGGCGGGACAGACGTTGAACGTGACGGTCAAGATCGATACCTTCATCAAGGAGGCGTCGGCGGGGAGCGGTGAGATGGGTGGTCCGGCAGCACCGGTTGCGATGCCGGAGGCCGGTCCTGGGGGCGGCTTATGAAACTCGGGGCGGAAGATAAGAAGAAGGTATACGCCCTCTCGATCCTCGGGGTGATCGCCGCAATTGCCGTGTACTCGACGTTTTTCTCCGGGGATTCCGGACCGTCTCCTGCTCCGGCACCCGGACTAGTGACGGAACGAAATCGCGCGGTGGAGCCAATAAATCCACCGACCAATCCACCGACCCCTATGCCGGGCACGGCGCCCGGAGTTTCGCAATCGACGCGGCGGCCGCTGCTGGCGGGCCGCTCCAGTTCGCGCAACGACGAGTTTCACCCCTCGTTGAAACCGAAGCGGGAAGAAGATCGCGTGGATCCGCGGACCGTCGATCCGACGCTCCACCTGGCAAAGCTGGCCAGAGTTCAGGACGTGAAGCTGGATGGCGGGCAGCGCAACCTATTTCAATTCGGTGCCGCGGCGCCGGTGGCAAAGCTCGAAGGCCCGGAGATCAAGGTAGTACCCAAGCCGGTGCGTGTGGCGATGGGACCGCCCCAGTATAAACCTCCGCCTCCGCCGGCCCCGGTGACGGAGCCGCCGCCTCCGCCGTTCACGCCGAAATATTATGGCTTGGCGACGAAGCAGATCGACGGCAAGAAGACTGCTTTCTTCCTGGACGGCGAAGAAATCATTTTGGCGACCGAGGGGATGACGGTGAAGAAGCGCTTCAAGCTGATGCGCATCGCCGCCAACTCGGTGGTCGTGCAGGACGTAGAATCGAAGAAAGAGCAGACGGTGCAGATCTCGGAGGATGCCGGTGCGAGCGCGCAGGGCGAATAAGGAAGGCGGGTTCGCCATGTTGCTGGTCTTCCTGATGGCCAGCGTCATCGCGATCACGTTGTACTTCGAGATCCCGCGCATCTCGATGCAGACGCAGCGCGACAAGGAGCAGGTGCTGATCGACCGCGGCGAGCAGTACAAGCGGGCGATCCAACTATTCGTCAAGAAGGCGGGACGTTATCCGGGCGATATCAAAGAGCTGGAGAGCTTCCAGAATCAGCGCTTCTTGAGGCAGCGGTATGCCGACCCGATGACCGGGAAGGACGAGTGGCGCCTGATCCATATCCAGAACGGGATCCTGACGGATTCCAAGATCAGCAAGCCGCCGGGGCCCGGCGATAAGAAGGATGGCGGCGGCTCGACGGCCGGGCAGTTCGTCGGCGAGCAACTGGCGATGGGGGCCACGGGTACTCAGCAGGGCGGAGGCGCGCAGAACGTACGCGATCGCCGCCGGCCAAGTGAGGGCGGCAATGCGACGACTCCGGCCGGAGGATTGCCTGGTGGGAGCATGCCTGGTGGGAGCATGCCTGGTGGGAACATGCCGGGCGGGAACATGCCTGGCGGCGACCTCAACGCCGCGGCGAATCCAGGAGCTGTGCCGGCGGTGCCGGCGCTGCCAGGCCAGCAGCCTGTGCCGCCCACCACCGGCTATCCGGGCGGGCAGCAGACTGGACTCCAGGGGCAGCCGCAATTCCCCACCGGAGTGCCGATGCCGGGCCCGAATGGACAGCCGGGAATGCCTACGATGCCGGGAATGCCGGTAATCCCCGGGCAACCGGGCTTCGGGCGGGCGAATCCCTCGGGTACGATGGGCGCCACGGCGAACACTGGCAATTCTTTTGTCGGTGGGGGCGGTGCGTATGTCGGCGGCGGCGGATCTTACGTGGGCGGCGGCGCGGTCACGGGAGCGACGTCCGGCGTGCCCAGCCAGGCCGGACCGCAGTATCCGGGTCAGACCCAATTCCCGGGCCAGACGCAGTATCCCGGCCAGACGCAATTCCCGGGGCAGCCGGGACCTCCGGCGAGCTCACAGACCTTCGGCGGAACGCCCGCCTATCCGACGACCGCCGGGTCGCAGGGTCCGCCGGTGGGATTTCCGCAACCGGGTACCACGACCACGGGCCAGCCAAACGCCGCGGCGGACATGATCCGCAACATCCTGACCACGCCGCGTCCGGGCGGCATGCCGACGGGGAACGTGGGTGGGCAGACGATCGGCGGCGGCATCGCCGGGGTCGCGAGCAACTCCGAAGGCGAGGGTGTGAAGGTGTACAACGATCATTCGCTGTACGCCGAGTGGGAATTCATCTTCGATCCGCAAAAGCAGAAGCAGATCCCGAACCCGAACGCGCAGGGAGCGGGAGCGAACGGCACTCCGGCCGACCGGCTGGGAACGCCGGCGGGACAGGGTCCCGGGCAGAACGGGCAGCCCCTGAGTCCTGGGATGAGTCCTGGGATGAGTCCTGGGATGAGCCCCGGAGTCGGCGGGCAGGGTCAGGGCAGGCCGATCGGCCGCTAGCTGTTATTCTGGTTTTTGGATCAAACGAAACAAAAGCGCGTAGTAGTGGCGATCGACGGGCCTTCCGGCGCGGGCAAGAGCACGATCGCCAGGGGTCTGGCCTCGCGGCTGGGATTTATTTACATCGATACGGGGGCAATGTACCGGGCGGTAGCCCTCTGGGCCCTGCGGCAGGGCGTCGATTCTGCCGATATGCATCGCATGGAGCAACTGGCGGTGGCTGCCGAGATTGAACTTGCACCGGGCCGCATTTCTCTCAACGGCGAAGACGTAACGGAGGCGATCCGCACGCCGGAAGTCTCCAATGGTGCGTCGAAAATCGGCGTGATCCCGGGAGTCCGCCGGGCGATGGTCGCCAAGCAGCGGGAGATCGGTGAGCGGACCAGTGTGGTGATGGAAGGGCGCGATATCGGGACGGTCGTGTTCCCGCAGGCCGAGGTCAAGGTTTTTCTGGATGCGAATCCGGAAGAGCGGGTGCGGCGGCGGTACCAGGAGATTCGGGGCAAGGGCGAGCCGGTGCCGATTACCGAGGGGCAGCTGGCGGTCGAGATGCGTGAACGCGACGAGCGCGATTCGAACCGCCGCGATGCTCCGCTGTCCCAGGCCCCCGACGCGGTGTACCTGGATTCTACGGCGCTCAGCATTCCGGAAGTCGAGGAAGCGATTCTCAAAATCGTGCGTTCGCGCGTGACAAACGGAAGGGATTTCAGTTGAAAGATCTGTTGGTAATGAAGTTCGGCGGCACCAGTGTGGGCTCTGCCGAGCGCATGCGAGTGGCGGCGCACCTGGCCGCGAAGGAACAGAAGAAACGTCCGGTGGCAGTGGTGGTATCCGCAATGAGCAAGGTCACAGACCTCTTGCTGGACACCATGCGGCATGCCGAAGCGGGCGATCGCGCCGGAATGGAGCGGAACTTGACCCTGCTGCGCGAGCGGCATGCTGAGGCCTGCCGGGAACTGTTGCCTGCGCAGGATCAGGGCGTGGTGCTGGCCAAACTGCACGACGTAATCGACGAATTTGAACGCATCGTCAATGGCATGGCGATGCTCGGCGAGCGTCCGCCGCGGTCGGTCGATGAGGCGGTAGCGGTGGGCGAGCGGCTCACGGTGGTGCTGGTGAGCGAGTACCTGCGGGCGAGCGGAACTCCGTCGGTCGGCGTGAATGCGCGCGATGTGGTGGTGACGGATGCAGTGTTCGGGAATGCGTCGCCGCTGATGGAGCCGACGCGGGCGAAGGCGCAGGCGCTATTGATGCCGCAGTTGGAACAGGGCCTGCTGCCGGTGATCACGGGATTCAACGGCGCGACGGCGGATGGACGGCCGACCACGCTAGGGCGCGGCGGCAGCGATTTCTCGGCATCGATCCTGGCGGCGGCGCTGGATGCCAGCGAACTGTGGATCTGGACGGATGTGGACGGCATCATGAGCGCGGATCCGCGGTTAGTGCCGGACGCGCAGGTACTCGAGGAAATCACCTACGCGGAAGCGGCGGAGCTGGCGTATAACGGGGCCAAGGTGCTGCACCCGCGGACGCTCGCGCCGTTGGTGGAAAAGGCGATCCCGGTGTGGAGCAAGAACAGCTTCGCGCCGGAGAAGGTGGGCACAAAGATCGTACCTTCGATGGCCGTGGAGCACGGCGCGCGGGCGGTGGCCAGCATGCGGCATGTGGCGCTGGTTTCGCTGACGCCGGCGAGTCCGGAGGTCAATGGCGTGCAGGTGCTGGCCCGCGCTCTCGAAGCGATCGCGCGCGCCGATGTCGAAGTACTGGTGCTGACGAGTTCGAGCTACCGGCAGAATTTCTGCGTGCTGGTGCGCGAGGACGAGCTGGACCGGTCGGTGCGGGCGTTGGAATCGGCGCTGGCACTGGAACTGGCGCACCATTACGTGCATCCAATAGAGGTAGATCGCAATGTGGGGCTGTTGGCGGCGGTCGGCGAGGGCATGCAAGGGAAGCCCGGGCTGGCTGGCCGCATTTTCACGGCGATATCGCGCGTGCAGGTGAACATTATCGCGATCGCGCAGGGTTCGAGCGAATTGACGATCGCGGTGGTGGTCCGCCGCGAGGGCCTGGAGAAGGCCGTCAAGGCGGTGCATGCCGAGTGCGGGCTGGGGAATCGCCCGCCCGTGCCGGTGTTTCCATTCAGTCAGGAAGCGGAAGGCCGGGCACCACGGTCGGGCAAGCGGTAGGGCCGGCAAAAACATCCCGGGTGCGAGTTCCGCTATACTGGTGTTTCCCCTTTAGAACACAGGAGTTCTGTCTAACATGTTTGACTTATTTCGTAGCCGCGACAAAATGGTGCGCATCCTTCTGGGAGCCCTGCTGGGCGTCGTGGCGCTTTCCATGCTCACCTATCTGGTGCCGAACTACAGCAACGGTTCGTCGGGTTCGGACCTTATAGTGGCGGAGATCGGGAAAGAAACGATTACGCTGCCCGATATGCAGCGCGTGATTCAGTTGACGATCCGCGGCCGGCAGTTGCCCACGGAGATTCTGCCGACCTACATTCCGCAGATGGTGGACCAGATGGTGACCGAGCGCGCGATGGCGATGGAAGCCGACCGCTTGGGCTATCAAGTGAGCGATGCCGACGTGGCGGACATGATCCGGCAGACGATCCCGAGTCTCTTCCCCGACGGTAAGTTCGTCGGCAAGGAAACGTACGCGGCGATGCTGGCGCAGCAGAACATGACGATCGACCAGTTCGAAGCCGATTTGAAACGGCAGGTGGCGATCACGCGCTTCCGCGATATCGCGATGGAAGGGACGATCGTGACGCCGGCGGAAATCGAAGCGGCGTATCGCAAGAAGAATGAAAAGATCAAGGTCGAATGGGTGAAGCTGACGGCCGACAAGTACAAGGCGGAGTCGCAGCCCACCCCGCAGGAAATGCGCGACTTCTACAACGCCAACTCCTCGCGCTACATGGTGCCCGAGAAGAAGAATCTCTCCGTGCTGGTGGCGGACGCAGCGAAGATGGAAGCCGGGCTGACTGTGACCGATGCCGACCTGCAGCGCGCCTACGACCAGAACAAAGAGGCGTTCCGCACGCCGGAGCGCGTCAAGGCGCGCCATATCCTGCTGAAGACGCAGGGTAAGTCGGCGAGCGAAGAAGCGGCAATCAAGGCCAAGGGCGAGGCCCTGCTGAAACAGATCAGGGGCGGCGCGGACTTTGCCAAACTGGCGAAGGAGAATTCGGAAGATCCCGGTTCGGCGGTCAACGGCGGCAATCTGAGCGACTGGATCACGCACGGGCAGATGGTGCCGGAATTCGATAAGGCGATCTTCCAGTTGAAGCCCGGCCAGATCAGCGATCTGGTGAAGACGCAGTACGGCTATCACATCGTGCAGACGCTGGAGCGGCAGGACGCCGGCATGCGCAGCTTCGCCGAAGTCAAGAACGAGCTCGCGACGCAGTATCGCAAACAGCGCGCCAACGAGCTGATGCAGCAGGCGTCCGACCGCGCGCAGGCGGCGTTGCAGAAGGATCCGCAGCATCCCGAGAAAGTGGCTGCCGATTTGAACATGCAGCTCATCAAGGTCCCGAACTTCGTGACGGGCGGCGCGATCGGCGAGTTGTTGCCGAATGGCGATTTCGACCAGGCGGTGGGCGGCCTGAAAAAGGGCGAGGTGTCGCAACCGGTCACGGTGAACAACAAGGTCGTGCTGGCGTCGGTGGACGACGTGGTTCCGGGCCATCCCTCGAGCTTCGAAGAAGTGCAGACACAGGTGCGTGATGCGATCGTGACCAACCGCTCCGCGGCGGCTGTGCAGAAGCATGCCACCGAACTGGTTGATAAGGCGAAAGCTATGGGCGGGGATCTGCAGAAGGCCGCGAAGTCGATGGGCCTCGACGTGAAGACCTCGGGCGATGTGGACCGCAGCGGCAGCATCGAAGGCTTGGGAACGGCAAGCTATGTTTCCGAAGGCTTCAGCCGGCCGGATGGCACGGTGTTCGGACCCATGGGCCTGCCGGATGGCGGCACGGCGGTGATGAAGGTGATCTCGCACTCCGGGGCCGATATGGCCGGGGTTGCGGCGCAGCGCTCCACGATTCGCGATGAGATCAAGAGCCAGCGCGCGCGCGACCGCAACACGCTGTTCGAAAACGGCGTGAAGGACATGCTGATCAAGCAGGGAAAGATCAAGATCCACCAGGACGTGATCAACCGGCTGATCGCCAACTACAAGACCAGCTAAGCGCGAACGGCGAAAAGGACGACGATGCTTCACGGCTTGCTGCAAGTGTGGTTCGGCTGGGTGCGCGACGGGGGCTACCTCGGCGTGATCGCCCTCATGGCAATGGAAAGCTCGATTTTGCCGGTGCCCAGTGAGATTGTCATCCCGCCGGCCGCATACTGGGCTGCGCAGGGCCGGATGACCTTCAGCGGCGTGATTCTGGCCGGGACGTTCGGTTCATGGTTGGGTTCGGCGATCTCGTACTGGGTATCGCGGTGGATCGGCCGGGCGGTGATTCTGCGCTGGGGCAAGTACGTGATGATCAAGCCTGATGCGCTCGACCGCGCGGAGCGTTTCGTGAAACGGTACGGAGTCGGCGGCGTTTTCTTCGCACGGCTGCTGCCGGTGATCCGCCACCTGATTTCCATACCAGCGGGAATCGCCCGCATGTCGTTCGGCGTGTTCAGTGTGGTCACGACGCTAGGCGCACTGATCTGGTGCACGGTGCTGGCGTGGTTCGGCGGCAAGATCACGGCGGCGCATCCCGATCTGATGAACGATCCCGAAGCGCTGGTCCGGATGATGAAGGATGAAGGCCACTGGATCGCGATCGCGGCGCTGGTGTTGTGCCTCCTGTATTTCCTGGTAATGCGATTGACCAGTAAGCCCGCCGCCGACACTGTCTAACTGCCGGCTAACTGCCGCTGCGGCCGACGAGGCCGGCGGCGAACAGGCGGTCGTCCACGCGGCCGAGTTCGGGAACCAGCGCGGCATGTAACAGTGGCGTGTGACTGATCGTAGTCAGGTACTCCGGCACATTCCAGACGTCTTCCTCGGACGTCATCCATCCCACCGAGTCGAAGCGGCGCAGGTTGACCGGCCGCGAATAATTGCGAAGCGTCTTCTCTCCCTTCAGATTGTAGTAGTGCTCGAAGTAGCTCATGGCGAGTTCGCGGAGCGTGCGATAGACGGGTTCGCGGTAGCGCAGGCCGGAGTAGTTCGATTTCGCGACCGCGCCCCAGTGTCCGCGCAGACGGAAGATGGCGAGCACGTGATCGTCGTCGCGCACGGCTTCGAGATCGAGGAGGAGCGGCGGGTGCCCGAGCATGCGGAGCGCGGCGGCGCCGAAGAGCGCGCCTTCCATGCAGTGCGCGGTACGGTCGCGGAGGACGCGGCGCGGCGAGCGGCTGGTGGCTCCGGCGGACTCTTTGTTGTACGCCAGATCGTCGAGGAAGCGCTGGACTTTTTCGGGAGTGTTGAGGCGGCGGAAGATGGCGCGCTCGGCGGCATCGAACGGGTTCGGGTGCATCGGGAACAGGGTAGCGTAGTTCGGGCGGCGTACACTGAAGGCTGAAAATGGGACAACCTCCCTTACGGCCTCTTCACCCGTGATGAAGCGCTGAACAAGGTCAAGTTCGCTCAGTTCGAGCGACTAACGACCTGTTGCGGTCGTTGCAACCGGGGCAGAGCAACTGCTTGAGAGTGAGGCCGGACGGTACGATGCTGGAAGGACACCATCGCATCCGAGTCTTGCGTACCCGCGGAATTAAGGTAGATTCACTGCCTCGCCAAATTGAAGCCAAGCAGG
>JAOAPT010000567.1 GCA_025463045.1 Candidatus Solibacter sp. | reverse complement strand
TTGTGAACCCGAGCGCCCTGCACGGCGATTGTCGTGCGCGCCTGTCTGGCTTTACCACTCATCCTCGACCTCTCCGGCGTAGAAGAATCCCAACTCCTCGACCTGCACGCTGCTGTTCTTAGTGAGCTTCACGGGGACAGACGCCTTGCCCAGGATCCCGCGATCGGCCAGGTACTCGCAGACGCCCGTCACGGACTGCACTCCGAAATTGCGCGCGAAGTGATCTTCGATTTCGGTCGCCGAGCGCGTCTCCCGCACGTCGCGCAGATGTTCGATCACCGGAGCGAAGATCCGTTCGGTGCGCTGCGCCAGATACTCGTCGACGGCGGCCAGCGCCGCTTCGACGGCTTTGGCAGTTTTCTTCGTATTGAGCAAGTCGGTGTAGACCGTCTTGAAAAACGTGGGATTGAGTTCGAGCGCGAGCGGGAGCGCTTCGCGATCGACCAGCCGGCGCGCCTCGAGGACCTCGATTTTTGCCAGGGCATTCGCCGCGTTCAGGATCCACAGCGCGGTGTAGTCCAGATCCCGGCGCGTCAGAAACCACTTGTGCGCTTTGTAAATCGCCGGCAGGGCCCAACTCGCCGCCGACAATAATTGCAATTGCGTGTCGCGCTCGCCGACTTCGTGGAGCTGTTCGCACAAGCGCGCGATGGTTGCGTCATGCGTATAGAGCAGGCGGCCCTTGGCCAGCAGGGAATGCCAGAAGCTGTTGCGGATCGCGCCCTCCGCTGTCTTGCGGAACTCGGCGCGCGGTATCAGCATGGCGTGGACGTTGATGCCGTCCGCATAGAGAGAGAGACTTTCCTTGGCGGACTTCTTATCGTCGACCGTCACCAGCACCAGGTCGATATCGGACTTTGCCCAAACGGTATCGTGCGATAGACTCCCGCATAAGATGGCGGCGAGTATGGCGCGGTCGTGCTTGATGCGCTCGACGAGTCCCTCGAGTGCAGCGCGGAATTCCTCCCTGACGTCCTTCCCCATCCCGCGCGATTATACCAACGCCAAGACCGCGACTCTTGCTCAGGGGCGCAAATGACTTGCCCTCGCCGCGAACTAATGCGCGTCGATATAGCCGCGGCGAGCGATCACCTGCAGTCTTCGGCCCTGCGCCTTTACCCTCACGGTTAGAGGGTGAAGCTTTCCGTCGGCATCTGTCCTCGGCACGAACGCCAGGCTATACCGGTGTGCGGTGTTTCCGATTACTCGCTCCAACGCCTCGGCGTAGTCTTCATTCCGCACTTTCGCGATCTCCCCGCCGGTCTGACGGCTGAAGTACTCCGTGTCGTCGGCGCGCGCGCTGCCCATCGAAGGCAGCGTCATCGCGCGCACCATGAACTTCGCGGCATTCGTCTGACCGTCGGATTTCAGCAAGCCGCTGACGCTCGCAGCGCCTGCCAGCAGGTGTTCGGCGACACTTCGCACCACTTTGCCCGACACCACGTTGAAGTCGCTGCCGATCACGACCAGCGCGCAGCGCGCGCCTGACAAGCGCTCCCGCACATGAGTCGCTCCGGCCAGTAAGGCGTTTGGCAACGCTTCGAACTTGCTGTACTGCCGGGCGGCGCTCTGCTGGCGGAACCCCGTAGCGCGATCGAGCGCGTTCAGCACCTCGCCGCGATCGGCAGTCAGTTCCTGGGCCATCTGAAACGTATGCGGATCGAAGAGAATAACGGCCACGCGATCGGCAGGCTGCAGACGGCGCAGCGCGCGCTCCAGTTTGTCCTTCAGATTCGGGAGCACCGGGTGAATTGCGTTGTCCAACTCGATCAGCAGGACCAGCGCGAACGGGCGCTCGCGCTCGCCGCCGCTGCTGTAATGCGTGATGTTGACCAGCGCTCCGCCGTCGCGCACTTCGAAGTCGTCGCGCTTCAGGCTGTCCACCCGCACGCCGGTGCGGCGGTCAGTCACCAGTACATCGACGTTGACCAACCGCGTACTCGTGCGGATCGTCACCTGCGCCGCAGCGCACCAGCACATCGCCAAGAGCCAGGTCGCCCTCACTCTCCGCGTAGCGCCTCCGCTGGATCCACCACCGCCGCACGGAGCGCCGGGACATAGCTCGCGACGCCCGCCGCTACCGCGAGAGTCGCAGCCACGCCGGCAAATGTCGCCGGATCGAGGGGACTCACCTCGAACAGCATCGACGTGAGCAGACGTGTACACACGGCCGCGACCGCCAGCCCGCACACGATCCCGATTGCGGCGAGGCGGAGTCCATGCGCCACGAACAGCCGCGTGACTTCGCGTTGCGAGGAGCCGAGCGCCATCCGGATCCCGATCTCGCGCGTGCGCTGCGAGACGGCGTACGAGATCACACCGTAAATTCCGATGATGCCGAGCAGCAGCGCCATTCCGCCCGCGATCGCCAACATGACGAGCGTGAACGAGGTGCGCGCCATCGACTTCCGGTAGATCTCGTCCAGCGTGCGCACGTTGGCCAGCGGCAAACTCGGATTCACGCTCCAAACCGCCCGGCTCACCTCGTCGATGAAGCCCTGCGACCCGGTCCGTTTGCTCCGGATCACGATGCGCACGCCGCGCTGCACGAACTCCTCGCCGCTGCCGAAGTGGTCCATCAGGAGCGGAAACATTACGGTAGCGGGCGCCGGCTTGTGGATGCCGTCATCGCGCTCGTCGGCGACGACGCCTACGACCTCGCGCCACGCCGATTTCCTGCCATCGCGAATCCGCCTGCCGAGCGCCCGGCCGGCATCGCCCCACAATTCGCGCGCGAGGTTTTCGGTGACCATCGCGACGGGACGCTTGTCGTAGACGTCGGTCCACGTCAGGTCGCGGCCGGCGATCATGCGGTTGCCGATGGCCTTGGCAAGGCCGGGCGATACGATCTTGTAGCTGCGCAGCGGCGGAACCTGCGACTCCGCATAGACGTGATCCTCGGCGTAGATGGGGTCGTGCCAACCCGAGCCATCGAGCGGAAGTTTGCTGGTGAGGCCGACCGACTCCACACCGGGAATCGCCGCCACTTTGTCGGCGATCTCCTGCTCCATGCGCACGACGCGTACGCCTTCCTTGATCTCCGCCGACGGAATCCCGAAACGCACGGTTTGGACCTCCTCGGGGCGCGTGAATCCCGGGTCTACATTGCGCAGGGTTTGGAAGCTGCGGATCATCAGGCCGGACCCGATCAGCAGCACCAGGGCGAGGCCGACCTGCACCACGACCAGCACGCTGCGCGCCCGGTGGCGTTCGCGAGAGTGGCTCGAGCCACGGCCGCCGGAGCGAAGTGACTGCGACAATTGCGGGCCTGCATATTTGAACACCGGGACCGCGCCGAAGGCCGCGCTCGCCACAAGCGAGACCAGCAGTGTGAACAGCAGCACCGGCCCATCGATCGAGATTTCGTTGAGGCGCGGAAGATTCGCCGGCGCGATCGAAGCCAAGAGACGCACCGCGCCGTACGCGAGCGCGAGCCCCGCCGCTCCTCCTGCGATTCCCAGCGTCAGGCTCTCGACCAGGAGCGCACTCGCGATCTGTCCCCAATTTGCGCCCAGCGCGACGCGGATTGCGAGTTCGTGCTGGCGGCCTTCGGTTCGGACGAGCAGGAGATTCGCCACGTTGGCACAGGCAATCAGGAGCACCATGCCGATTGTTCCCATCAACACCCAGAGAACATTGCCGACATCGCCGACCAGGTCCTGTTTCAACAATCTAAGATCGGGCCTAAGTCCCACCTGCTCGAACATTTTGACGCTGGATCCGGGAAACGGCGGGAAACTCTGGATCGCGATCGGGATCATTCGCGCCAGATCGGCCTTGGCCTGCGCGATGCTGACGCCGGGTTTCAAGCGCACCACCGATTGATAGCTGAACCCGCCGAGCACCACCTTGCTGCGATCCCGCTGCATCGGAAGATACAGATCGGATTTTCGATCCATGAACCGGAAGTTCGCAGGGAGCACGCCGATCACCTCGGCCGAGCGACCGTCGAGCATCATGCGTCGGCCCAACACGCTGCGCTCGCCGCCGAAGCGCCGCTGCCAGTAATCATGACTCAGGATCACGGTCAGCGGACTCCCCGCCGCATCGTCGGCCCGCGTAAAGATTCGCCCGAGTAGGGGATGTGCGCCCAGCATCGGCAGGACGCCATCAGTCACATCGACGCCGGGCACCTCTTCCGGCTCGGCGAGTCCGGTGACGCTCAGGCTGTCAACGCCCCACATTCCGATATCCTGGAGGGTGCGGTTCTGCTCGCGGTAGGTGAAGTAGAGGAAGGCCGCCATACCGGCGCTTTTCAGGTTAACGCCCGGCGCTGCGTGGTCCACCACGATCAGCCGATCCGGCTCGGGGTAGGGAAGGGGTTTGAGCAGGATGCCTTCGAGCACGCTGAAGATCGCTGCATTCGCCCCAATTCCCAGCGCCAGTGTCACCACCGTCACCGTCG
>JAOAPT010000538.1 GCA_025463045.1 Candidatus Solibacter sp. | reverse complement strand
TTGCGCAGGACATCCGGCACATCAATCCTCCGGGCTTGAGCAAGTCTCCGGCGTATTCGCAGGCGGTGACAGCCAAGCCTGGAAGAATCGTCTGGATCTCGGGCCAGGTCGGCGAGAACGCGAAGGGGGAGCTTGCGGGCAAGGACCTGAAGTCGCAGGTGAACCAGGCGTGGACAAACGTGAAGGCGGCGCTCGAAGGTGCGGGTGCGACCTTCCAGGACGTCGTGAAAATCACGACCTACGTGGTGAACTACAAGCCCTCGATGCGGCCCGAGCTCCGGGAGGCGCGATTGCACGCGATGGGGACGGCCGAGCCGCCCGCGGCCACGCTGGTGGGCGTGCAATCGCTGGCGTCGGAAGAGTGGCTGGTGGAGATCGAAGTGACCGCCGTCGTCAGGTAGCGGCGGTTAGGTGTGAAATTTCTCGAGCGTGCGCGGGTTGTACGCCCAGTGGAACTCGAGTTCGTAGCCCATCGAGCGGGCCAGGCCGTCGAGATCGGGGAAGAGCGTGGCAAACGTGATGTTCATGCGATAGAGTTCGCGCATACCGACTTCGCGGACGGCATTGGTGAGGACAATCTTCGCTAGAATGTTTTCCTGATCGCGATCGCTGAGAATTTCTTCGATTGGCACATCGAGCACACCGGGCACGGCGAAAGTGCCTGATTGCGCGATCAGGCGGCGATTCATCGTGTGCGGCTCGCCCATCCAGATGATGCGGTGCTTGCCGTTGAGGTAATAGCGGCTGAGGTTCCCCTTTACGCGCGGATCCATGCGGCGGGGCTTGTCGCCGCGGCTGCTATCGATGCCCGCCGGGTTCATCGCCCACACCACGCCATCGTTCAGCGTGCGCTCCAGCGCGAAGAAGGCAGCGACATACGGAGACCAGGTGAAATCGATCAGGCGTGTGGGTGCACCGTGGTGCTGCATGAGGGCGAGCCACTGAAAGTCGTCGTCGGGCTCGGGCGGTTGGACGAGAAACTGGTGAGCCTTGCGCTTGAAGACCCGGAGAATGCGGCCCTCCTGTTCGGGCCACGCGCCCTTGTCGACGCCGAAATTCATCAGGTAGCGGGAGAGCGAGCTGTAGAGCGGCCAACGTTCGTCGCGCTCGCCGCGGAATGCCCAATTGGAATACGGCGGCTGGATGACCAGCTTGAGAAACGCCTCCCAGGATGTCAGCCGGAAGACGCGGTACGAACGGTTGGGCCGTTTTCGCGCGGGCATTTAGAGACTATCGTAGCGGTAGAGCGCCTGCTCGATGGACACGCCGCGGACATCGATGCGTTTGAGATCGGTGGTGCCGACTCCATGCTGCTCGGCGAGCAGCAGAGTGTTGTCGGACTTCGCGAAGGGAGCGGTGCCACGCGTAGCGCGCGGGTTGTAACCCATAGCGGCAGTGGCGACCGCGTCGGTGCACACGGGGTTGAGCCCCGCGATCAGCATGCCGGGTTTGACCACGCGCACGCCGCGGATCCACGGACCTTCGCCGCCGGCCGTCGATTCCACGCCATCGATGATCTGCAGGTGAATCGGGCGCACCACGGCGAGATCGGCGACCACGCGCGAGACGCGATAGCCCGCTGTATTAGTGATGCCGGGCTGGCGGCTCGCATTCTCCAGGCACGCCGGCGCGATCTTCGCGGGTTCGCGCTTACCGAAGTGAACCACCGCGGCGCGGCCGCTCTTCGGGCTCTCGTTCGGATCATCGACGCCGGCATCGTCGCCATAGATGGACGCGGGGACGTTGCCGAAGCAGTTCTTGAGCGAGAGGGTTACGCCGCAATCGGCGTGGTTCTTCAACTTGGCGAGACTGACGAAAACGTCTGTCTCTTCGTAGGCCTGGCTCATCACGTACTCGGGATACATGAGCGCCCTGCCGGGGAATTTGAAGCGCGCGTATTTCTTGCGTTTGCAGAGCGCGTTGGTGTTCTCGAACTCCACGCCGGGCGCGGCGGCTTGCAGAGCGCGCAGGTTCCAACCGGAATCGAGAATCACGTCTTCGAGCGGCGCGGTGGTGGCCCACGGACTCTCGACGAAGCGAATGCGCTTCGCCCCGGCGCGGCCCAGCAGGTACGCAGTCGCGCCGACCACCTTGGGATGCGTGTAATGCGTCAGGCCGAGCGCGAGGCCCTGGAATCGCTGGCTGGGCGCGCCCGTCATGTTGACCTTGATGGTGACGGTCTTGTTGCGGACCAGCTTGTCGAGGCCGCCGAGTTGATCGAACATGGCCCCCATTTTCGCGGTAACGTCCTCGTCGTAAGAGGCGCACTTGGCGATGGCGACGGGAGCCGCCGGGGGCTCGGCGCCGCGCAGGAGAGGGGCAGCGGCCGGGCTGGCCGCAATCATCGTAATCCAATCTCGACGGGTCATTTATTGCTCCAGTTTGATGGTGGCACAGACGCCGACTCGGTCGACGTCGACGCCCCAGCCTTCCTCGGTCTTGTAGATTTCGAGCGGCTTGCCGGCGAGATCGGGGCTCATCAGCGTCGCGTGTTTGAACTCGCCGAGAAAATGCATCGCGACATTTTCCACCGGGTAATCGGAATAGTTGACGAGGTGAACGATCGCCGTCTTGCCGTCCGGCGCGGCCAGGTAGTTAGAGAGCATGGAGGCAACGTTGAAGAGGCGCACGCCGAGATTGCGCCGGCCGATCATCGAATTCACGTCGTGCCAGATATCGTTCAGGCGCTCCAGTTCGGCCTTCTCGAGCGTGATCTTGCCGGCGCCGGGAGTGGGATCCTGCCAGCCGGGGGGTCCGGTGAGCAGCGTGCCACCGCCGCGCGTGAAGCCGCGGAGAATCTCCTTCTGTTCGGGCGTGAGCGCCGCCGCATCCACATTGACGGCCATCGTGGCGCCGGCGAGCGCGGCGGGCGAGAGTTGCTGGCGCGCGATCGGGCGGACCGGCGTGTGCTTGACGGCGATCATGTCGAGGATGCCGCCGGAGAGCAGGCCGCCCTTCGCCGGATCCTGCACGAGCGCGAGTTGACCGCCTTCCGGAAGCTCGCGCCACTCGGGGTGCTCTTCGAAATAGCGCAGCAAAGTGGCGATGCGCTTCCACGTTCCCATCGCCGCCTCTTCGCGGGCAGCGAGCCGCGGGACGAGATCGTCGTCCAACGCGACGACCCAACGCGCGCCCGAAGTCGCGGCGTCGGCAATCACCTGCAGGTATCGTGTGGTGCTGACGGCGGTCTTCGGAGGCGGCAGGTTGGCGATCCACACAGTCGGATTGCCCCACGCGCGAACGCCGCGCAAAAAGCCGGTGTTGGTATCGATCCAGACGCCCGAGGTCGGGCCGGATTTCTTTGCGCCTTCGTCGTCGGCCGAGATGCCGGGCCACACTCCCTGATTGGTGGCGAGGACGGAGACGCCCGTCCCGAGCGGCATGCCGGTGCGCGCGCCGAGCCGGATTACCGGGACGTTCTTGATGGCAGCGGCGGCACCGTCCGCGAAATCGCCTTCGAGCACGATGCCGTCCGGTTTCGCGGTGAGCGCGCGCTCGATATCGCCGCCTGGAGTGACGACCGCGAGCGCGACGACTCCGCGCGCCTGCGCGGCGGCGATGAACTCCGGCGTATAGGTCCTCAGCAGCAGACAGTTGACGGGCGTGCCGGTGAGCAGTTCGAGCGAGCGGGCGTCGGACCACGGCCAGCGAACGGGAACCCACGCGCCGGGCGGCGGTGAGGCGGCCAATAGAAGCGGAAGACAACCCAGAACGGCCATCCAACGGCCGGTTCGCAACGCTAGTCTCATGTGGATTTCTCGGGTGTGAACCGCAATGCGGCTGAGTTGATGCAATAACGCAGGCCGGTCGGCGCGGGTCCGTCCTCGAAGAGATGACCGAGGTGCGCGTCGCATTTGCTGCAGACGACTTCGGTGCGGCGCATGAATAGGCTGTCGTCGGATTCCGTGGCGACATTTTCCTCGGCGGCCGGAGCCCAGAAACTCGGCCAGCCGGTGCCGGACTCGAACTTCTCATCGGCGCGGAAGAGAGTGTTCCCGCAGCAGACGCAGCGATACAGGCCCTGCTCGTGATTGTCCCAGTAGCGGCCGGTGAAAGCGCGCTCGGTGCCTTTCTTGCGGGCGACGGCGAACTCCTCGGGCGTGAGTTCCTTCTGCCACTCGGCGTCGGACTTGACGATTTTGTTCACTTGAATAGTCTCCCCTCTCTTCCCATTATCCCGGAAGAGCACGATTTTGATCCCGCGGCCGCCGCCCGGCTGTCGCGGATTAGCGAGCGGACGTTCGCGGCGATACCACAGCGCCATCAGGCCCGCGAATGCGAAGGGCATGAAGAGGAAAGCGCGCCTCGGAGTTCCGTTTAGCTGATCCACCTTGCCAACCCAAATGCCGCGGCGGAGGCGAGGCCCCCGATGACCACGGTTTGCATGCCGCCGCGCAGGGGCGAGATCCCCGTGAGGCGGCCCTTGACGAAGCCGAACACGAACAGCGCAATCAGCGTGACGACGACGGAAGCGAGCAGTGCGCTGTGCAGGTCGTCCATCAGCATATAAGAGGACAGCGGCACGAGTCCGCCGACAACATATGAGACGGCGATGGTGGCGGCGCTGTTACGGGCCCGTGCGGGGTCTGGCTCCTCGAAGCCGAGCTCGAAGCGCATCATGAAGTCGACCCAGCGTTTCTGATCGGCGCTGATGGCGGCGACCACGGGTTTGATGTCTTCCTCGGACATGCCGAAATCGCGAAAGACTTCGGCCACCTCGTCGCGCTCTTTTTGAGGAAGCTCGATCGTCTCGCGGGTTTCGCGCTGGCGCTCGCTCTCGTAGTGGTCGCGGTCGGTGCGAGCGGCGAGGTAGCCGCCCAGTCCCATGGCGATCGAGCCAGCGGCGATTTCGGCAAGTCCGGCGATCACCACCAGTTTGCTGGTGGCGACGGCGGTCCCGGTGAGCCCGGCGGCGAGCGCGAACGGAACGGTGAGGCCGTCGGACATGCCGATCACGACATCTCGGACCGTCTCAGTCGCTTGAAAATGTTTCTCGACGTGCGGGTTGTGCATGAATTCCCCATGATCTCACGAGGCTTGCATATCGCCACAGCTCGATCAGGCGGTCGATCCCCGCTGTGCGTCCCGGGCACCCAAAATCGACCCGGGCTCGCTGGCGGCTAATCTCTACAGGGCGAATTCGGCCCGCACCACTTCGTCGTCCAGCGAGTGCTTGAGAGTGAACCCCAGCTTCTCGCAAATGCGCATGACTTCGCGGTTGTCGGGCAGGATGTCCGCCGTAAGTTTAGTCAGCTTCTCATCCGCGCCCACGATCATCAGGCGGGCAAGCAGCTCTTTCCCGAGTCCTCGTCCCTGCCATTTATCACTGATCACGACGGCGATTTCCGCCTCGGTGGTGCCGTGGATTTTCATCATGCGGCCAACGCCGAGGATCTCATTCTCCCCGGTTTCCGGATTACGCCGCTCGGCCACCAGCGCCATTTCGCGGTCGTAATCGATGAAGCAGATCCGGGTCAGGCGGTCGTGCTGTGTGCGCTGTTCGAGGTTCATCAGGTGGAAGTAGCGCAGATACACGGTCCGCTCGCTGAGCGTCTCGTGGAACTTCACCATGCAGGGTTCGTCCTCCGGGCGAATGGGGCGGATGCCGACGGCGGTGTTGTCCTTCATGGTCCACGGCGCGACGTACCGGGTGGGATACGGCCGAATCGCAGCCTTGGGGATCTGGTCGAGGGTGACTTCCGATCCGTGCACCACGACGCGGGCGTCGAGCGCGATCAGGCCGTCGGGTGAGGCAAGCAGCGGGTTGATGTCGATTTCCTTGATCCAGCGCTGTTCCGCCACCAGCGCGCTGAACCGCACCATCAGAGCTTCGAGCGCCTTCATGTCCACCGGCTTGCGGCCGCGAACGCCTTTGAGCGCGGTATAGATCTTGGTCTGCTCCATCATGCGCTGTGCGAGCGTGGAATTGAGCGGCGGCAGTGCGAGCGCGCGATCCTTAAAGACTTCGACGAGCTGGCCTCCCGTGCCGAACAACAGGACCGGTCCGAACTGCGGGTCGAGACTGCTGCCGATGATCAGCTCATACGCGTCCTTGAGCTTGATCATGGGCTGTACCGTGACGCCCTGGAAATGCTGCGCGCCGACCTTCCCGGTGACCGACGTCTGGATTGCATTGAACGCCTTCGCGACAGACTCGGCGTTGCCCAGATTCAATTGCACGCCGCCGACATCGGTCTTGTGCGTGATGGTCTCCGAGTAGAGCTTAAGGACGATCGGGTAGCCGATCTCTTCGGCGGCCGTGACGGCCTCGGCTTCCGAAGCGGCGATGATTGTTTTCGCCACCGGGATGCCGTACGCGGCCAGCACCTGCTTGGATTCGAACTCGGTGAGAATCGTGCGGTTCTCGCCGCGCGCCTTCTCGATGAGTGAGGCGACCAGCTTGCGATCCGGCGTCCAGGCGAGCGAGTCTTCCGGCATGGCGGGCGTTTCGTACAGCGACTTCAAATTCTCGCTGTACTGCCACATGTAGTTGAATGCGCGCGCGGCGGTGTCGGGATACGGGAAGGTCGGGATGTTGGCGTGGTTAAGGATCGCTTCGCCCGCGGCAACGTCAACGCCGCCCATCCAACTGGCGAGCACCGGCTTTCCTTCTTGCTTCGCGAGCGGTTTCAACTGCTCGGCGATCAGCGTCGGGTCGGTCATCGCCTGCGGGGTGAGGATCACCAGCATGCCGTCGGAGTTCGGATCTTTGGCAGCGATTTCGAGCGCCTTCGCGTACCGTTCCGGCGACGCGTCGCCGATGATGTCGACCGGATTGTTATGGCTCCAGGTGGCCGGCAGTACGGCGTTATACGCAGCCATGGTTTCAGCGCTCAGTTCGCTGAGTTCGCCGCCGCCCATGATCAACGCGTCGGTGGCGAGCACGCCGGGGCCGCCCGCATTGGTCACGATCGTCAGGCGCTTGCCTTTGGGGCTGGGCTGCTTGGAGAGCACTTCAGCCATATAGAACAGGTCGGCGATATTGCTGACGCGCAGTACGCCGCTGCGGCGGAAGGCGGCTTCCAGCACTTCGTCGCTGCCCGTGAGCGAACCGGTGTGCGAGGCCGCTGCCTTCGCCGCCGCCGCCGAACGTCCCGGTTTGATGATGATGATCGGCTTGGTGAGCGCCACTTCGCGCGCCGCAGACAGGAACGACCGGGCGTTGCCGATCGATTCCATGTAGATCACGATCGACTTGGTTTTCGGATCGTTGCCGAGGTAATAGATCAAGTCGCCCCAGCCGACATCCACCATCGAGCCGACCGAAATGAAGGCGCTGAAGCCGACCATTTCCTTCAGGCTCCAGTCGAGAACGGCAGTACACAGCGCGCCGCTCTGGCTGATGAAGCCGACTGAACCGGGACGCGCTACGGCGGTCGCGAAGGTGGCATTCATGCCCGACAGCGGGCTCATCACGCCGAGGCAATTCGGCCCGATGATACGGATACCGGTCTTCTGCGCTTCGATGAGCAACTGGCGCTCGAGTTCGGCGCCCTCTGCGCCGACTTCCTTGAAGCCGGCCGAGATCACGATCGCGCCCTGCACGCCGTTCTCGCCGCATTCGCGAATCAGACCGGGAATACTGGGCGGCGGCGTGATGATGACGGCGAGATCCACCTGCTCGGGGATGTCGGAAACCGAGGCGTAGGCCTTCACGCCGAGCACGCTGGGACGTTTCGGGTTGACGGGGTAAACGGTGCCGCCGAACGGACTGGTGATCAGGTTCCACAGCAGGGTGCGTCCGACCGTGCCCGGATTTTCGGTTGCGCCGATAACCGCAATCGTCTTGGGCTTGAAAAATACGTCGAGCGGTTGGTGCCGCTTCGGGCTCATCTTCTTCTTCGCGGATCTACTGATTGCTTGCATTTTCAGTATCTACCTTTGGTCCAAATGCAGCCTGGTTGAGCGCCTCGACTACATCCAGCACTTTGAGTCCGTTCTTGCGCGCAACCGTTTCAATATCGCAGTCATCGCACGAGTGACGATAACGGAGGTTTTCAAATACGGGAACGGTTTCAGGATGACGTTGTTTCACGTCACGGATGATCATGTCATGGCGGATCAGTTGATCGAATCGAAACATAGTTGGCGTCCTCGAATCACAAATCATCAGTGCATACGGAAGTCCAAAATATTTCTATTTGTTATCAGAGGTTTGAGGCGGGCCAAGAAGACGCTGGTGGGTGAAATGCCCCACGTCCTGCGGAGTCTGCTGAGGTGAGATCCCGCAGTGATGGGAGAGGGCGGCCCGGGATCAGGAGTTGGCGAGAGTCTTCAGCCAGGCGCAGTCGAGTAATTGGGCGTCTGAGGTCACCATGGTCAGCTCGAAGACCAGAGCCGTCGCTGCCAGAAA
>JAOAPT010000515.1 GCA_025463045.1 Candidatus Solibacter sp. | reverse complement strand
CCAAACGTCTCCCCTGGACGGCGTTCTTCATCTCGTGGACGATCGCCGCTGCCGCCTGGGTGGTATCCCGGAATATCCCGGCGAAAAAGTCCGCCAACGCAGACGCGTAGTCAACCGCTAATAGCTTTCTACTATAGGCCGCCACCCTCTAAGCGCCTATAATCTTGCCAATATGAGGTTGCGAGGGGATGTACTTCTTCTTCTTTGTTCCGCACTATTGCTTTCCGCGCAAAGTCAGTTAGCGTCCATCGCTGGCGTAGTTACAGATCCCGGCAAGAACGTCGTTCCGGCCGCCCAGGTCCGCGCACGCAGCGGCGAAACGGGAGCGGCGCGCACCACCATCACGAATCTGAATGGTCAGTTCGAGATCCCCGGCCTGAAACCCGGCACTTACTCCATCGAGATTGAAGCTACGGGTTTCGCGATAACCCGCCGTGATTTGCGGATCGAAGTGGGCCAGAACGCACAATTAGAACTCCCGCTCGCGATCGGCGAAAAGAGCACGACCGTCGAAGTGGCCGCGCGCGCCGAAATCCTCAAAACGCAGGACGCCGCCCTGGGAGAAGTGGTCGAAGCAAAATCGGTCGAAAGCCTCCCGCTGAATGGACGCATGCTGTTGGACCTCGCGCTTACCGTCCCCGGCTCGCATGTCGGCCACGGCGCGCAGACCGGCACCATGAATCCGCTCTACTGGCGTCCGGGTCAGGCATCCTCGCTGACCATCGGCGGCAACCGGCCGAACGCGAACTACTTTCTCATCGACGGTACCGTCAACACAGACCCCACGTTCAACACCCAGAATTTGAGCTTGTCGCCGGATGCCGTCCGCGAGTTCCAGGTTCAGACCGGCGCTTACTCGGCGGAACTAGGCAGCGCGGGCGGCGGTCAGGTCAACATTGTGACCAAAGCAGGCACGTCCAGTTTCCACGGAACGGCATACGAATTCCTCCGCAATGGCGCGCTGGACGCGCATAGCTTCAACGAAATGCCGGGCGGAAAATTTCTCGTGCAGAACAATTTCGGCGGCGCGCTCGGAGGACCGCTCCCCGGCAAGAAGCTCTTCTTCTTCGCCAACTTCGAAGCCCTTCGCCGCGCCAAAGCTGACACCATGATCGGAACCGTGCCCACCGAAGAGGAAGGCGCCGGAGATTTCAGCCAGTCCGGCGTGGACATTTTCAATCCCTTCAGCTCGCACACCAGCCCCACCGGCGGCACGCTTCGCGATCCCTTCCCCAACAATCGGATCCCGGCGAACCTCTTGAATTCCGCCGCCGCGACCATGCTTGCCAGGTACGTGCCGCGTCCCAACACCATGGACATGGGCGCGATGTTTATGGATGGCGTGCCCGTCGTCGTTGGCGCCGGCAGCGATTCGAACAACCTGCTGGATCAGCGTAACGAGCACCATTCGACCGATCAGGGCACCGTCCGCGTGGACCGCGTATTCGACCGCGGCGACAGCCTCGGCGTGCGCTACTCCATCGGCTCCGAGCATGGCAGCATGCCTCAGAACCTGCCCGGCTTCGGGCTCACTCACGATAACCGTTCGCAGCAGGCGAACCTCACCTGGACCCGCATCGTCAGCCCCAACCTGGTCAATACCGCCACCGTCGCTTTCTCGCGGCTGGCCATGACCCACTACGAAGAGAACTCGTTCACCAATGACATCGTGAGCCAGCTCGGCATTCAAGGCGTCGGATTCGGCGGCCCGCGCGCGTGGGGCGCGCCCTACTTCAACGTGCAGGGCTACTCACCTTTCGGCGACACCTATCAGGCCACGCCGATGCAGATGTGGGACACCATTCTGGAAGGTCGCGATACCGTATCTCTGCAGCGCGGCAGCCACAGCCTCAAACTCGGCGGCAGCTATCGGCGATTCATCTGGCCCATGTGGGCCTATGTCCTGAGCCGCGGTTACTACCAGTTCACCAACGGGTACACTACGCAGACTGCCAGCAGGGATGGCACTGGTTCCGCTCTTGCGAGCTTCGAGCTTGGTTTGCCTGCGGTGCGGCAGCGCCAGGTCGGCTCGCCGCGCATGAATCTCCGCCAGTGGTACGCCGACGCGTTTATCCAGGACACCTATCGCATCACGCCGCATACCACGCTGAATCTCGGATTACGATACGAATACATGAGCCCGCTGGTGGATGTCTCAAACGATTGGGCGGGCCTCCTGGTCAGCCCGATCGCGCTCACAGGCTACATCGGCGGCCAGCTCGGCATGCCGCATGGCCTGCTCTACACCAGCAAACTCCGGTTCGCCCCGCGAGTCGGCATCGCGCACTACCTGCCCAAAGCGGGAATCGTCCTGCGCGCCGGATACGGCATCTTCTATACGCCGATCGACATGAACACCTGGTGCAACCAACTCCACAACGTGCCGATCATCTTCCCCGAGACGAATCAAAGCGACGCTTTCACCCCTTCCATCACCAGCTTCAATTTCGCTGCCCCGGTCGTCGGACGAACCGTTACCAGCTTCACTGGCTTTGACCCCTACCAGCGCTCGCAATACGTTCAGCAGTGGACCGCCTCCATCGAAAAGAGCCTGGGCAAGGAAACCATCGTGGAGATCGGCTACCAGGGCGAGCGCGGCTTGCACCTGCAGCGCTCGCATCTGATCAACAACGCGCTGCCCGGTCCAGGTCTGATCCAGCCGCGGCGGCCGTACGGCAGCCTCACCTTTCTCCCCGGCACCGTCTTCCCCGCCGGCGACACCGTCGTAAGCAACACCATCCCCGTGAGCACCGTGAACTGGCTCGAAAACACCGCCAGAAGCTGGTACGACGGGCTGCACGTGAACGTACGGCGGCGATATTCTTCAGGCCTCAGCCTGCTCGCCAACTACACCTATGCGAAGAACCTGAGCAACGCGCCCGACTTCCGCTCCCCGATGTTTGAAGCGTCGGTCCCCCAGGACAACAACAACCTCAACGCGGAAAAGGGTCCGGCCTGCGACATTCGGCATCGCTTCGTTCTCAGCGCCGTCTATGACATCCACTCCCTCAACCGTTGGAAATGGTCGCGCGCGATTACCCGCAACTGGCAGCTCGCCACCCTCTACCAGGCGCAAAGCGGTTTCCCGTTCACCATCTCGGTCTTCGGCGACACAGCCAATACGGGAACAGTCTTAGGCGAGAACCCCGTCCGCGCCAACTACACGGGCCAGCCGGTCTTCGGCCCCGGAACCCGCACGCCGGAGCAGTGGTTCGATCCCCGCGCCTTCTCGACGCCCGCCCCCTACACGTTCGGCAACGTCGGCCGCAATACCGTCTACGGTCCCGGCCTCCAAACGTTGGATTTCGCCGTGGGGCGCGGCTTTCAGGTCCGCGAAGAGGTGCGCTTTCTAGTCCGCCTTGAGGCCTTCAACGGCTTGAACAAGGTAAATCTGGGAACGCCGAATCGTTTTGTGAATACCGCGCAGTTCGGCACGATCACCGAATCCTCCACCCCCGGCAGACAATTGCAGCTCAGCGCGCGCCTCTCGTTTTAACGCAGCGGCCACACGTCTATTCAGCCCTCGCCGCCTCGCATGATAAACTCCCATCATGCCGCATACCCGCGATGTTCCCGATGACCCGCCGCCCTTCCTCCGCAGCTGGCGCCGCGTCTACATCGCCACCTTAATCTACCTCGTCCTCATCATCACCACCGCCTGGATCTTCACCCGGTTTTATCGATGACCAACCTCGATTGGGTCGTTCTCGTACTGGCCCTCGTCTCCATCGTCGCCTACGGACTCTATCGCAGCCGTGGCAGCAACACCGTCGATCGCTACCTCCTCGCCGGCAAGAGCATGCCCTGGTACGCCATGGCCCTCTCCATCATGGCGACCCAGGCCAGCGCCATCACCTTCATCTCCACCACCGGACAATCCTACGTCGACGGCATGCGCTTCGTGCAGTTCTATTTCGGACTGCCCCTCGCCATGGTGATCATCTGCGCCACCGTCGTCCCGATGTTCCACCACGCCCGCGTTTACACCGCGTACGAGTACCTCGAGAAGCGCTTCGACACCAAAACGCGCGCCCTCGGCAGCATCATCTTTCTCTGCCAGCGCGGACTCTCCGCCGGCCTCACGATCTACGCCCCCGCCCTCGTCCTATCCGTCATCCTCGGCTGGCCCGAGCGCACCACTACCATCCTCATGGGCGCGACCGTCGTCACCTACACCGTGCTCGGCGGCATCAAAGCCGTCACCTGGAGCGACGTCCAGCAAATGGCGATCATCTTCGTCGGACTCGTCATCTCGCTCGTCACCGTCATCGTCCTCCTGCCGTCTTCCGTCTCCTTCGGCGATGCCGTCTTCCTCGCCGGAGCCGCCGGACGCCTCAACGCCGTCACCACCAACTTCGACTGGAACGACCGCTTCAACCTGTGGAGCGGCCTGATCGGCGGCACCTTCCTCTTCCTCTCCTACTTCGGCTGCGATCAATCGCAGGTACAGCGCTACCTGACCGGCAAATCCATCGCGCAGAGCCGCCTCAGCCTGCTCTTCAACGCCGTCGCGAAAATTCCGATGCAGTTCTTCATCCTGTTCATCGGAGCCATGGTCTTCGTGTTCTATCTCTTCGTTCAGCCTCCGCTGCTCTTCCAGCAGGCCGAGCTGAAACGCATCGCGGCGCTCTCTGAATTCGCCCCGATGAACGATCAGTATCAACGCGCGTTTAATGCCCGCAAACAGGCCGCCCTGGCCCTCGTCGACGCCCATCACGCGGGCGATTCCGCCGGCGAAGAGCGCCGCCGCGCCGAGTATCGCGCCGCGCAGAGAGAGCTCGACGCCGCACGCTCCAGCGCCTCGAAACTCGTTTCCGAGACCGGTGGCGAGAAGGGTTTCAACGACACTAACTACATCTTCTTATCCTTCGTCACCAAGTACCTGCCTTCCGGCGTCGTAGGACTCGTGATCGCCGTGATCTTCGCCGCCACCATGTCGGCCAGCTCGGGCGAGATTAACTCGCTCGCCACCGTCTCCGTCATCGATATTTATCAGCGCCACTTCAAGCGCGGTGCGAGCGATCATCATTACCTCTGGGCGTCGCGATGGCTGACGCTCTTCTGGGGCGTCTATGCCGTCGTCTTCGCCGGCTGGGCCAAGCGGCTCGGCTCGCTGATCGTCGCCGTCAACAAAGTGGGCTCGCTCTTCTACGGCTCGCTGCTCGGATGTTTCGTGCTCGCCATCCTCTTTCCTCGCGTGCGCGGCACGGCCGTCTTCACCGGCATGCTCGCCGGGGAAGCAGCGATCTTCGCCACCGCGTGGTTCACCGACATTTCCTGGCTCTGGTACAACGTGATTGGCTGCGCCGTGGTGATGATCGTCGCTCTCGTGATTACGTACGCTTCGCCCGAAACCACTTACGCCACACCAGGTACCCAAGCGCAAGAATGACGATTGCGATCGTCGCGCCCAGCATGTACTGGTGTATATTCTCCTCGACACTTTTCCAGCGCTCGCCGAGAAGATATCCGAGCCCGATGAACGAGGAAACCCACAAAGCGGCGCCGCTATACGCGAACAGCGCGAACGGCGGATATTCCAGGCAGCTCATCCCAGCCGCGTACGCCGTGAAGTGCCGCACGCCGGGAATGTAATAACCGAACGTGAGACTCCAGTGCCCCGCCTTTTGGAACCACGCGTGAGCCTTCTCCACGTGATGCTGCCTAATATGCAGATACCTGCCATAGCGATGTATCAGCGTCAGCCCGAACGTTCGCCCCAGAATGTAACTGAGAGTTATGCCGCAGACACTCCCAGCAAATCCGCTGAGCAGCGCCAGCGTCAGCGAGAGATGCCCCTGATACACCAGATATCCCGTGAACGTCAGCAGCGTTTCATCCGGCACCGGCAGCCCGACAATCCCCAACACCAATAGTGAGAAGATCGCGAGATAGCCGTACTGCGTAATCCACGCAAGTACCTGCTGCTCCATCTAAACCACGAGCCCGGTGATATCGACGGGACTCCGTTCGCCGCCCACTACGACAATCCCCGTCTCCGTAACGTGATAGCCCCGTGCGCGATCCGCCTCCGCGTCGTACCCAATCATCGCGTCCTCCGCCACCCTCGCATTCTTATCGAGGATCGCGCGCCGTATCTTCGCGCGCCGCCCGATGTCGCAGTTATCCAGAATCACCGAGTCTTCCACCAACGCCCCGGCGTGCACCCGGACGCCGCGCCCGAGCACCGAATTCCGCACCACACCGCCCGACAAAATGCATCCGCCGGAAACGATGCTGTCGATCGCCTGCCCGCGCCGGTTCGCATCGTCGAACGTGAACTTCGCGGGCGGGTCCGAGTAACTCGTGCTGCGCAGCGGCCACTCGCGGTTATATAAGTTCAGCGCCGGACTGACATATCGCAGATCCATATTCGCTTCATAGTAAGCTTCGATCGTTCCCACGTCGCGCCAGTAAGGCACCGCATCCGCCGGCTCGCCGGGAATCCGATTGCTTTGGAAGTTGTAAGCGAACATCCGGCCATTCCCGGCCAGTTTCGGCAGAATGTCCTTGCCGAAATCATGATGACTCTCAGGCCGCTTCGCATCCTCTTCCAGCAAGCTGAGCAGCGTGCGTGTGGAAAAAATGTAATTGCCCATCGACGCGTACACCTGCTCGGGATCGCCCGGCATCGTCGGCGCGTTCGGATTCTTTTCGTGAAACCCGAGAATCCGGTCGTCCTCATTCGCTTCGATCACGCCGAATTCATCGGCATGCTTCTTCGGCATCGGGATCGCCGCGATCGTCACCTCGGCCGCCTTCGCCACGTGGTATTCGATCATGTTGGCGATATTCATCCGATAAATATGATCGCCGCCGAAGATTGCCACCACGTGCGGATCGGCCTGTTCCACCAGATTGATATTCTGATAGATTGCATCGGCCGTGCCCTGATACCATGTCTCAGTCTCCGAACGCATCTGCGCCGGAACCGGAATCACGAACTGGTTCTTCAGCAGTGAGCCGAACTGCCATCCTTCACTCAGATGTTGCAGCAGGGATTGGCTGCGGAACTGCGTCAGTACATAGATCGAATAGATTCCCGAGTTAATAAAATTACTCAACACGAAATCAATGATTCGATACTTACCGCCGAATGGAACGGCCGGTTTGGCCCGTTCCCTGGTGAGCGGAGAAAGCCGGGTTCCCTTGCCGCCGGCGAGTACGATGCCCAACACGCGGATCCGCATAAGTTTCAGGCCCATTGTTTCAGGCGACGCGACATTCTGGCAAGCGGAAAATCCACTCTTTCGGCTACCCCCGCTAGAATGTCAGCATGTCACAGACCAGTTTCACCCGCGGCTGCGTCGTCGGCACCGGCATGATGGGCCCGGGAATCGCCGTCGCGCTGGCCCTCGGCGGCGTAACAACTGTACTCCTCAGCCGGACCGCCGAAGCCGCCGCTCGCGGCATCGTGCAGGCGCGCCTCCAGGCCGCCGTGCTCGCCGACAACGGCCTCGCTGATTGCGCCGAAATCTCACGCACCCTCGATCGCCTCACCCCGTCCACCGATTTCGAAGCTTCCATCGCGCCAGCCGATATCGTCATCGAATCCGGCCCCGAAGACATGGTGTGGAAGCAGGACCTCTTCGCCCGAATGGACTCGCTCGCCAAGCCGGCCGCCATCTTCGCCTCCAACACGTCCGGTCTCAGCATCACCGCCATCGCCGGGCGCTGCGCCCATCCCGAGCGTGTCCTCACCACGCACTTCTGGAATCCGCCCCACCTCATGCCGCTCGTCGAAATTGTCCAGGGCGCGCAGACCTCGCCCGATGCCGCACACGCCGTCCGCGACCTTCTCGCCGCCTGCGGCAAAACACCCGTCGTCGTCAAGATCGATCGTCCCGGGCAACTCGGCAATCGCCTTCAGATGGCGCTCTTGCGCGAAGCAGCGAACATCGTCGCCGAGGGGATCGCCGACGCCGAGGCGGTCGACACAGTCATCAAGAACGGCCTTGGACTCCGCATGCCCGCCTACGGACTCTTCGAGCACATCGACATCACCGGCGTCGATCTCGGACTGCGCGTCGTCGAATACGTCGCCCGCGATCTCTACAACGAACCGCGCGCACCGGAACACTTTCGTGAACTGGTGCGCGCGGGAAATCTGGGTGCCAAAACGGGACTCGGCTTCTATGACTGGTCTCAGAAGGACGCCGACTCCGTCCGTGCCGACCGTGACGCCTTCCTCATCGAAGTCCTCCGCTATCGCCGCCAGCGCTACTGACCGCCCCGCCGCCCCCGCATCATCGTCCCCATTGCCGGCGCGCCACCGAATCCGGCAGGCCCGCGCCCTCCCGGCATGCCAGGCCCGCCGCCCTGCGCATCAGCGGGCGGAACGATCAGTCCGAGGGCCAGCCCCTCCTGCACCTGCGGCCGCAGCGCCGACGCATCGGTCAGCGCCTTCAACTTCGTCTTCTGATCCGCCGTCAGCACGTTCAGCGCCTGCGACTGCGATGCAGTCTGCGCCGTCGTGACCGACTTGCGCAGCCCCTGGATGTCGAGCAGTTCCTGCCCAACGATCGCGGCGCTCGTATTCCCCGCCGCCAATTGCGTATCGAGCGCCCGTTGCTTCGTCTGAATCTGCTGCATCGTCGCCGCAATCGAAGTGTGCAAATTCTGCTGGAGCGTCTGCAGCGACGTCACCTGCGCGTCGCTCAGCGAAAGATAGCTCTTGAGTTCGGTCGCGGACGGCGCGGGCGGCTGGGCCCACGCGGAAACGGCCAGAACGGTCAAAGCAAGCATCGGTATTTTCATCGTTTTCTCCTTGTGATGCCGGTTTTGCTCCGGCTGTTACTATTAACGCCGCTTTCCCGCCGTGAGTTGGTTAAACCTCTGGTAAATAAGGCTTTACGTTCTTAACAATCGGCTCCATTCCGCGTCCTTATGTTAAGCTGGCATTGCGTTGAAGTGGCCAGACAAGCTCGTCGCCGGTGTCGTCGCCCTGCTCGCGGTCATCGCCGTCCTCCAGTACCGCGGCATCGCGCAGGCCAGCCGCTCCGAACGCGCCCGCCTCGGCTCCGCGTTGCAGTCCTCCCTCACCCGCTTCGCCCAGGAATTCGACGGCGAAATCAGCCGCGCCTTCATCGCCGCCAACGGCGCCGGACCGCCCGATCGCCAGCTCGACGATCCCGCCCCCCGCATCGCCGGCTGGATGTCCGCCAGCCCCTACCGCAATCTCGTCCGCGCCTTCTATCGCTACCGTCAGGACAACCCGCAGCGCTTCAACCCCGACACCGAATCGTTCGAGCCCATCATCTGGCCCTCCACTCTGTCCGGCGTTTCCAGGACTCTCGACGCCTGGGTTCCCGGCATGGGCCCGCCCATTCTGGTGCTCTCCCCCAACGAAGGCCTGGTGATCGCCGGCCGCCGCATAACCCCGCGCGAATTCTCGCCAGCTCCGGTTAAAGAGCCGGCCCCAAGCCGAACCACGACCGCGCCCCAATCCGATCCGCGACCGTTCTCGCGCTCGGGCGAGCGGGGGAGCGGCCGTCGCCGGGCGGGGCCGCCGCTCTTCATCGCCTCTCGTGGCCCGGAAGCCCATGGGATTCCCTGGACCGTCATCGAACTAAACCTCGATTACATCCAGCGCGAAATGCTGCCCCGCCTCGCTGCCAAGCACCTGCCCGCCGACTTCGAGTGGCGCGTCGTTGAACGCGCCGATCGCCATCACGTCCTCTTCTCCTCTTCCCCGCCCGAATTCGGTACGCCCGATGCCGCCATCCCGCTTCTGGAACTCCGCGCGGAAGCCATACCGGGTGCCGCCGGACGGCGCGGCGGCGGAGCAGGTGGCCGTCCTGGCGGTGGCTCGTTCCCCCGCGCCGGCATGCCCCTCGGCCAGAACGCCCTCTGGGAAATCCAGGCCCGCCACATCGCCGGATCGCTCGACGCCGCCGCGTCTCAATCGCGCAATCGCGACCTGGCGGTCAGCACCATCGTCCTCGTCCTCCTCCTCACTACCATCGCCGCCCTCGTCATCGTCACCCGTCGCGCGCAGCGCCTCGCCGACCTCCAGATGGAGTTCGTCTCCGGTGTCAGCCACGAACTCCGCACGCCCCTCGCCGTCATCGGGTCCGCCGCCGACAATCTTGCCGACGGCGTCGTCGCCACCGACGCCCAGGTCCGCCGCTACGGCGCCCTCATTCGCGGCGAAGGCCGCCGCCTCACCGAAATGATCGAGCAGGTCCTCAGCTATTCCGGCCTGCAATCCGGCCGCAAGCCGATCGAACGCCGCCCCGTCGATATCGCCGCCGTCATCGACCGCGCCATCGCCGCTTGTGCCGGACAAATCGAGGAAACCGCCTGCACCGTTGACACGGAGATCCCCGGCGATCTCCCCTGCGTCGCCGCCGACGAAGCCTCCCTCATCCACTGCATCGCCAACCTGCTCGCTAACGCCTTGAAATATGGCGATCCCGGCCACCTGGTCCGCATCGCCGCCGCGTCCCGCGCAAACACCGTCGAGATCCGCGTCTCCGATACCGGCTTCGGCATCGACCCTGCCGACCTGCCCCACATCTTCGACGCCTTCTACCGCGGCCGCACCGTCGCCGGCGGCACCATCCGCGGCACCGGACTCGGCCTCAACCTCGTCCGCCGCATCGCCCAGGCCCACGATGGTGCGGTATCGGTCGAGAGTACGCTCGGCGCCGGCAGTTGCTTCACTCTCCGCCTGCCCGCCGCCCCGGAGGTAGCCGCATGACGCCGCGTATCCTATTAGTGGAAGACGATCCCGGGCTCGTCCTCACCCTCACCGACCGTCTACAGAACGAGGGCTACGTCGTCGAATCGCGCCAGGATGGCGACAGCGCCCTCGCCGAAGCCACTACGCAGTCCTACGACCTCATTCTGCTCGACGTCATGCTCCCCAAGCGCAGCGGCTTCGACGTCTGTCGCAAAATCCGCGAAGCCGAAATCGGCGTCCCGATCCTCATGCTCACCGCCCGCGGCGAAGTCGTGGACAAAGTCGTCGGCCTCAAATCCGGCGCCGACGATTACCTGACGAAGCCTTTCGAAATGATGGAGTTGCTCGCGCGCATCGAAGCGCTCCTCCGCCGCGCCCCCGTCCGCCGCAGTCAGAACGCCGGTGCCTTCCAGCTCGGCGCCATCGCCGTCGATTTCCGCCGCGCCGAAGTCACCCGCAAAGGCAAACCCGTCACCCTCTCCGCCCGCGAGTATCGCCTCCTCGGGTATCTCATCGATCACTGTGGAGAAACGGTGTCGCGTGACGACCTGCTGACACAGGTCTGGGGTTATTCCGTCACCACTGACACGCGCACCGTCGACGTCCACATGGCGTGGCTCCGCCAGAAACTCGAAGAAAATCCCAAGTACCCGCGATATTTGCAGACCGTCCGCGGCCTCGGCTATCGCCTCTCCGACGAGCAAACATAACGGCCCCACAATTGCTCTTACCTATGCGACGGGGGAAGTTTCTTTATGATGGTCGCAGCCGGTCTCGCAATCTTCGTGGTGGTCTGTCTCCTACTCGCAATGGTAGAGTCCCCGCCCGCCATCGGCCGGTAGGATAGGGCTCCCGGCCTGTCCAGCCGAGCCTCGCTCGGCCGCTCGCCTAAAACGCCAGCCTCAACCCCAGTTGCACAATCCTCCGAGCGTTCGTCGTGCTCGAGGTCTGCCCGAACCACCCGCTCGTGACGCCAATCGTTGGACCCGCAAATAACGCGTGATTGCAAAGATTGAACGCATCCGCCTGGAATTGCAGCTTCACGCTCTCAGCTGAAGTACGTCGAGAACGTCCGGTATGCATGCAGGCACAGGTCAACAAAAGTGCAAGACTCCAACGCGACATAAACACCACTTTATAGCCCGATGGAACTATATGTCCGGAAATCCGTTGTCAAGCCAC
>JAOAPT010000432.1 GCA_025463045.1 Candidatus Solibacter sp. | reverse complement strand
GTCGCCGAGGAGGTGCGTTTCTTTAACCGGGCAGCGTTTATTACCGTCGCCGCCTGGTTCCTCTATTTCGCGCACGGCGGATTCTCCGCCGCCCTCTCCGGCGACGATCTGATGAACCTCCACGGGTATCTGCAAAAGCCCGCGAGCGCCCTGCTCCTTGACAATCTCCGCTTCTGGTCGACCGCATACCGCCCCCTCGGCGCGCTCTTCTACGTCCCGCTCTACGCAATCTTCGGCGTAAACCCGCTCCCCTATCGCGTCGTCTGCATGGCACTCCTCGGCGTAAACCTCGTCCTCCTCTACCGTTTCTGCCACCGCCTCACCGCATCCCCTGAGATTGCGTTTCTCGCGACCTTCCTCGTCAGCTATCACGCGTGGTTCGTCGACCTCTACTACAGCGCCGGCACCATCTACGACCTCGCCTGGGTCGACGATCCGTTCGCCCGCGATCCCTACTTCCTGCTCTTCGAATCGCGCCTCTTCTATCGCGACCTGACCCTGCGCGTCGATCGCGCCCCCGCCGGTCAGGCACACTACGACGCCGTCTTCAAGTTCTATCGCAATCACCTCGTCACACTGGAAATCGCAGGCAAAGCGAACTCAGCGTATCCCGCCCGGCCGCCTTCGCCGCGCGCAGCAGGCGCTGAAAAACACGCGCTGTGAGAAACGCGTCGCCGCCCGCCGTATGCCGATCGTGCGCCGGCACGCCGAACATTTCGCACAATCCGTCGAGCGTGAAACCCTCCGGCATCGTGTGATTCGCAAACGCGCCGTCCCCATTCAAGTGCAGCGTCAGATCCATCGTATCCAGCGATCGATTGCGCAGCGTCATCCCGAAGTGCCGTTCGCACGCGCAATTCAACGCCTCGATATCGTGCCCGATGTGGTGTCCGACAATCACGCCGTCGCGCAGGAAATCGAGGAAGTCCACCAGTGCCGCGCCCTCCTCCATGCCGCCCATCGCTTCGTCGCGCGTGATCCCGTGCACCGTCACCGACGAATTGTTGTACGCGAGCTTCAGCATCACCTCGAACGAATCCTCGAGCAGGATCTCGCCGCCGCACACCGCGATCGCACCGATCGTGATCAGCCGGTCGCGCCGCGGATCCAGCCCCGTCGTCTCCGTATCCAGCGCGACGAAGCGCACCTCCGCGGGCGGCGTGTCGTCCGTCCACGTGTTCTCAAAAAACGACGCATAGCGTTCCCCGATCATGTGCTCGGGATGAACGTAGCCGCGGTGTACTCCAGCAAATGCTGCACCGACGAGAACGCCGTCTTCAATAATCGTTGATCGAATTTGCCGAGCGTACTCGGGTCGATTCGCGAACCGCCGGCCAGCGTGCGACAGTACAGCGCGATCCGAAACGCTTCCGCCGCCTCCCGCAATATCGCCGCGCCTTCCGGAAAATCGAGTACCGCAACCTGCAAACGCTCCAGCGTGTTGGCGGGCGCCAGTCGTCCCTTCGCCAGCGCGAATACACGCGCCGCGTCCGTCACCGGCGAGATCGCGGCCGCGCCGATATCGAAGCTGTCGCGGCTTCCGCCATCGATCCCCACCACCAACCCCTGAAAAAACGTCAACGGCGGCAGGTGCGCCAGCGCGTCGTTGGCCAGCAGCGGAATCGTCATCGCATGCTCGCGCAGTTCCGACCGGATCTCCTCCTGCAGCGCGAGCAGAATCGCCCGGTCGCCCGCGCGCGGCCACACGTCGAAGAACTCGCGCCGCGCATACAGGTCGTGCCCCATCGGGTTGCGGATCGTCTCGCAGTAAAAACGCCGCCACTCGGAAAGCGGCATGCTCGGCTGCGATCCCTCGGGCCATTGCCAGTCGCTCCCTGCAAGGCCGCAGCGATGCAGCCACGCCGCCGTCTCACCCGCGAGCGCCGCAAAATGAACGCTGTCGTCCAACCCGAAATTCTCCGCCGAATCGTCGTACACCGCCGCGATCGCCGGCAGCCGCAAATCCAGCCGGTCGCCGCGCGCCGCCGCGCCGAACATCAGCCAGCACGCCGGAAGTTCCGTGCCCTCGATTCCGTAACCCGCCACATCGCGATTCGCCAGCCGCACGCAAGCATCGCTCAGCGAAGCGAGCACGTACGCGCCGATCCGGCAGCAATCGTCCACATCGTGCGGCTGCGCCAATCCCGCCAGCACCAGCTTTTCCGTGAGCCGCAGCAGCGGCACCAGCTCCGCCGCCGAACCCGCCTGCCGGATCTCTCCCGCGAGGCGCGCCGGATTGTAGCCGCAAAACAGCGCGAGGTCGTCCGCCGCGAGCATCGAATCCAGCGCGCCGTCGCTCGTAACCCTCAACTCCTCGACGCCGCCCTGCAACATCTCGCGAATCGCCGCGCGCGTAGTCAGCGGCAGCGCCACCGCCGGCAGACCCTCACCGCTGACCTTCCGCGTGACGAATCGCGCGCGCAGAAAATCCGCCGGAGGAGCCTCCCCATCCAGCCACGATGTCCGCCCGAACGCGAGTATCCCGCTCACCGAAAAGTGCGCCGCGATGAACCGCTTCACCGCCGGATAGCGCGGCACCAGCGATTCGAAGAGCGCCGCCGAGATCCCGTACAGAATCACGTCCGTCGACGTGCGCGCCGAATGCAGGCACGCGCCATCCGGGCCGCAGTGCGCAAGCCCTACCATGTCGCCTTCGCCCAGCACGTCGCGCAACTGCTCGCCCGAGCCGTCGTTCTCCAGCAGTTCCACGCGCCCCTGCTGGATCATCCAGACCACCTGTCCGCGCGCGTCGCCCTCGCGGAAGATGTATTCGTCCGCCTCGTGAAACTTCACGCGCCCGCTGCCGGCCAGATCGAGCAGGTCCTCTGCCGACAGCGCGTCGAAGGGCGTGTGCCGCTGCAAAAAATCCGCGACGCGCTGTCGAATCACAGAGGTTTTCATGCTGTATCGTTTTGAGATTTTCGGAATTGCGCGGCGTACGGGGCGCTGCCAGCGGCGTGGCTGAGTTCCGATTCTACCTCAAAGGGGCCACAGCAACACTACGCCGCAACCAGTTCCGCGGCCATGCGCCAGTGCGGCGTCTCCGCCGCCGTCTGATCAACCCGCCCCACCCACAGCGTCAAGTCGACGAGCTGCGGAGCGCCGCCCGCGAACCCTTCCGCCGAAGCGAGCACCGCGTCGACGATGTCCCGAGCGCGCTCCTCCGCGCACGCCTCCACCGTCTCCTGAAACCGCGGCCATCCCCACTCCACGCCCTCCGCGTTCGCCGTCTCGCAAAGGCCGTCCGTGTAGGCTACCAACAGGTCGCCCGCGTGCAGCGTGAGCACTCCTTCGCGATATACCGAATCGTGCAGCATCCCGATCACCGGCCCGCCCGACTCCAGAAAAATCGTCTGGAAATGTCCACCACTCTGGCGCAGTACGAACGGCGGTTCGTGTCCCGCATTGACGTAGTGCAGTTGTCCGCTCTCCGGATCGTACTCACCGAGGAAGAGCGACGCATAACAATTATCCGGGCACACCTCCGCGAAGAGTTTGTCGATCGTGCCCATCAGCGTCTTCAAGCTCGACGCTTGTGCCAGCCGCAGCGCGCGAATCAGACTGTGTAGCGATGACGTCAGCAGCGCGGCCGGCACGCCCTTCGCGCAAACGTCTCCGACCGCCAGCCCAAGATTGCCGCCGTTCAGTTCGAAGTAATCGATGTAATCGCCGCTCACGCAGCGCGCCGGACGCCAATCGGCAAAGTAGTCGAGCCCGGGAATGAAGGGGCGGATTGCGGGGAAGATCCGTTCCTGAACACTCCGGGCTATTTGAAGTTCCGCGGATTCGGCCGCGAGCGCCGCCATCAAACGACTATTCTCAATGGCGAGCGCGGCGAAGTCGGCGGGCAAATGATTGTGGGTCGATAGAGGATTTATGCGTGTCATCAGAAGTAAATCTCGCTTCGTAATTACTGACGCCGCAACATCCGAAAAGGGCGCACCAATTAACAAACATTTACATAGCCGAACAGGCTGAAATCACAGCACATTGAGCCGATTTTTCACATCAACGCATGGCCCTTTTGGAGCGTCATCCCAAAGCTTTCGCTACAATACCGAAATGCTTTCACGCCGGCATTTCCTCACGGCATCTTCCGCCGCATTGGCAACACGACTCTTCGCCGCACCGAAGGACTCAAAGACCCCAAATCCCGAACTCGAAAAACTCGGCGCAATCGCACTCGCCGAGGCAAAGAAAAACAAAGCAACGTACGCCGACATCCGCATCGTGCGCATCAACGATCAACGCCTCGGCATGCGCCTCTCGCCCGAGCGCGGCACCGGCAAGACACTCGCCGTGCCGAATGTCACGGAAGATTCCAGCTTCGGCTTCGGCGTGCGCGTCATCGTCAACGGAGCGTGGGGCTTCGCATCTTCTCCCGTCGTCACTCGCGAAGAAATCGCGCGCGTCACCGGCGAAGCCGTCATCATCGCCAAAGCCAACGCCACCATCCAGCCCAAGCCCGTCCAACTCGCCGCCGTGAAAGCTTACCGGGATCGCTGGGAGACGCCGCACGAGCGCGATCCCTTCGCCGTCCCCATGGCCGAGAAGCTCGATCTCCTCCGCCGCGTCTCCGAAGAAGCAAAGAAAGGCGCGAAGGTCTTCAGCAGCACCGCGACCCTCAGCCTGCGCAGTGAGGATAAGTACTTCGCGTCCACCGAGGGCTCGAGCATCCAGCAGCTCATCCTCCAGATCTATGGCAATGTCGATTCCACGGCCGTCGATCGCGAGAACAATATTTCGCGCACGCGCAACTACACGCCCACCCAAGCCTCCGCCGGATGGGAGTACGTTCCCGAAATGAACCTCGTGGAAAACGCGCAGCGCATCCGCGAAGAAGTTGTCGAGCATCTCACCGCGCCGCCTGTGCGCCCCGGCAAACTCGATCTCCTCCTCATGCCGAACCACCTGATGCTCACGATTCACGAAAGCGTGGCGCATCCCACCGAGCTCGATCGCGCGCTCGGCTACGAAGCCAACTACGCCGGCACCAGCTACATCACGCCCGACAAAATCGGCAAGCGCATCGCGAGCGAGCACTGCACCTTCGTCGGCGATCGCATCTCGCCGCGCGCCCTCGCCACCGTCGGCTACGACGACGAAGGCGTCAAAGCCACCCAGTGGACCATCATCGACAAGGGCATCTTCAAGAGCTACCAGACCACGCGCGAACAGGCCGTCTACATCGGCGAAAAAGAATCACACGGCTGCAGCCAGGCCGATAGCTGGGCGACCGTGCCCTTCCAGCGCATGCCCAACGTGTGGCTCAAGGCCGGACCTCGCGAGACCACGCTCGAAAGCCTCGTCTCGGGCATCGACAACGGTGTCCTCATCGACGGCCGCGGCAGCTACTCCATCGACCAGCAGCGCTACAACATCCAATTCGGCGGCGACGCCTTCTGGGAAATCAAGGGCGGCAAGAAGCGCGGCATGATCTCGCGCGTCAGTTACCAATCGCGCACGCCCGATTTCTGGCAGGCCTGCGACGGCACCGCCGGACCCGCCTACTGGCGCCAGTACGGCACCACCGGCGACGCGAAAGGCGAGCCCACGCAAATCAATTCCATCAGCCACGGCTGCGCCCCCACGCGCTTCCGCGGCATCAACGTGATCCTCACCGACTAACCCCAAGGACAATCATGCTGACACGAGACGAAGCTCAGAAACTCGCCCAGAAGGTTCTTGGGCTCTCCACATTTCCCGAATGCCAGGTGACCATCTCCGCCAGCGAGCAGGCCTACACCCGCTTCGCCAACAACGGCATCACCACCGCCTCGCTCAACCTGCGACATACCGTGAGCATCGCCGTCTCGCGCGATGGCAAGGCCGGCGTGATGACCGTTAACGATCTCGACGACGCCTCTCTCAAAGCCGCCGTCAAAAAGGCCGAGGATCTCGCCGCCATCGCGCCCGCCAATCCCGAACGCCTCGCCCCGCTCGGCGCGCAGCAATACCCCACTGTCAACGATTACGATGAGCGCACCGCCGCCGCCCGCTCGCCCGAGATGATCCCGCACGTCAAGACCATCATCGATCTCGCGCTCAAACAGAAGCAGGTCGCCGCCGGATTGATCGAGCGCTCCCACCGCATCTCCGCCATCGCCAATAAAGCCGGACTCTTCGGCTATCACAATTCCGCCGATTCGCAGCTCACTACCACCATCCGCATGGCCGATGGCTCGAGCTCCGGCTGGGCCGGTCAGCCTTCCACCAAGCTCTCCGCCATCGATAGCGCGAAGCTCGCCGCCACCGCCAGTGAGAAGTGCGCGCGCTGGAAAAATCCGCAGAAGATCGAGCCCGGCAACTACACCGTCGTGCTCGAACCGACGGCCGCCGCCGATATCATTCGCCTGATGGCCGGCGCCTTCAGCGCGCGCAACACCGAGGAGGGTCGCACCTTCATCAGCAAGCGCGGCGGCGGCACCCTGCTCGGCGAAAAGGTCTTCCCCGACTTCGTCACCCTGCGCAGTGATCCCTTCGACTCGCGCCAGCCCAGCTCTCCGTGGACCGCCGACTTCATCCCCACGCGCGCCATCACGTGGGTCGACAAAGGAGTGATCGCCAATCTCTCGTACGATCGCTACTGGGCCGGAAAGACCGGCAAGCAGCCCACTCCGAGCCCCGGCGGCGGCTTCGGTGGAGGTGGTGGTTTCGGCGGCGGTGCGGCGCAATCGAGCCTCATCATGGAAGGCGGCGACGCCACGCTTGATCAACTCATCGCCGGCGTCGAGCGCGGCCTGCTCGTCACCCACTTCTGGTACATCCGCTTCGTCAATCAGCAAACGCTCCAGCATACCGGCCTCACGCGCGACGGACTCTTCCTCATCGAGAACGGCAAGATCACTACGCCCGTGATGAATTTCCGCTTCCTCGAAAGCCCCGTGCGTCTGCTCAAGAATACGAAGCGTCTCGGCCAGGCCGTGCGCGTCCGCGGACTCGAAGGCGGCATGATGATCGCCCCGGCGCTTGTCGCAACAGATTTCCCGCTGCCGTCAATCTCCGACGCGATCTAGTTGTGTTGCGCAGCACCCTGGCTTTCAGGGTGCTCCTTCTTACCCGGAGGGAAGTAAACATGAAAACATTGGTGGGCGCCGCAACCGCCCTATCGCTTGCGATGTTGATCCCGATTCACGCCCAGGAACGCGACCGCGACCAGCAAAGGCAACAGCAGCAACGACGCGGCGATCGCGTCGGCGGCGGCTACGTCCCCCCGCGCGGTCCGCAACCGCAGCAACAGCAGCAGCAGCAGCAGCAACAGCAACCGCAGCAGCAGCAACAGCAGCAACGACGGGTACAGCAACAGCAGCAACAGCAGCAGCAACCGCAACAGCAACAACCGCAGCAACAGCAGCAACGACAGGTACAGCAACCGCAGCAGCAACAACAGCAAGAGCAGCAGCGCTCAGCCCAGCAGCAAATGCAGCAGCGCGATCGCGAAGTCCCCCAGCAGCAGCGCACCTACCGCGACATGCAGAATCACCCCGACGCTCCGCACGTTCACAACAACGGCCAATGGGTCGGACACGACGACCGCCGCGATGACCGCTATCGCCAGCCCCAGCCCTTCGAGCACGGCCGCTTCACGCTCGGCTTCGGACCCACCCACCGCTACCGCATCGAAGGCGGCAACCGCGAACGCTTCTGGTTCCGGGGAAACTACTTTAGCGTGGCCCCCTACGAATACAACTACGTCGGCGACTGGAACTGGACAGGCGATCCGATCGTGATCTACGAAGATCCCGAGGATCCCGGTTACTACCTCGCGTACAACCCCCGCACGGGAACCTACGTCCACGTGATGTACATTCAGTAGCGAGTGCCGGCCGCCGCGGATTGCCGCGCGCTGCAATCCGCCAGCGCGCGCGGCAGTCTCGCGTGTCACTGCCTTCGCGAAACGACCTTCCCCCGCGCCACGCGAATCATCGCCTCCAGACTACGCTCGACATCCGCCTCCGTCGTCGCCCACGAAGACACGCTGATCCGCATGGCCGTACGTCCCTGCCATACCGTACCGCCGCACCAGCACGTACCGTCCTCCTGGATTCCGCCGATCACGCGCTGCGTTTCTTCCGCCGTGCCGAACGCCACCACCACCTGATTCAGCACCACGTCGTTCAGCACTTCGAATCCCGCCGCCTGCAATCCCTCCGCGAATCGCTTCGCGCACCGGCAATTGCGTTCGATCAATTCCGCCAGCCCGCTTCGCCCCAGCGATTTCAGCGCCGCCCACACATCCACTCCGCGCGCGCGCCGCGAAAGTTCCGGCACGTACTGCGAAGGCTCCCGTCGCTCGCCCTGCGGCAGATACGCGGCCGTCAAACTCATCGCCCCGCTCAGGTCCTCCGGATCCCGCACGAACGCGAGCCCGCTGTCGTACGGCACGTTCAGCCACTTGTGCGCGTCCGTCGCCCACGAGTCCGCATCGCCCGCTCCCGCCGCCAGGTGTGCATATTTCGGACTCGCCGCCGCCCACAGTCCGAACGCTCCATCCACATGCACCCACGCCCCCATCGCATGCGACCGCGCGATGATCTCCTCCAGCGGATCGAACGAGCCCGTATTCACGTTGCCCGCCTGCACGCACACGATGCTCGGCCCGCTCACGTCCGGCAAACACTCCGCGCGCATCCGCCCCTGATCGTCCACCGGCACGCGCAAGACGCGCTCGCGCCCCAGTCCCAGCATCCCCAGCGATTTGATCATCGACGGATGGCCTTCGTCGCCGATCACCACCTGAATCTCCGGCGCCCCGAACAGTCCCTTCGCTTCCACGTCCCAGCACTCGCGTGCCAGCACCGCGCGCCGCGCCGCCGCCAGCGCCGTGAAGTTCGCCATCGTCGCACCCGTCACGAACGCCCCGCCGCACCCCGCCGGCAATCCGAGCGCGTCCACCAGCCATCCAAGCGACACTTCTTCCAACATCGCCGATAACGGCGCCGCCGCGAACAACCCTGCGTTCTGATCCCACGCCGTCGCCAGCCAGTTCGCCCCCAGCGCCGCCGGCAGCGCTCCGCCGATCACGAATCCGAAGAACCGCGGCCCCGCGATTCCCATCGTCGCCGGCGATCCCAGATCGTCCAGCATCGCGATCACATCCGCCGCCGCCATCGGCCCATCCGGCAGTGGTTCGAGAAATCCGTCCAGCGCCGCCACCGCCCCGGCCGGCGGTTCCACACCGCGCTCCTGAATCTCCTCCAGGTACCGCCCGGCGCGCTCGGCCACCAGTTGTAAAATCTCCCGCATCTTTTCAGGGTACACTTCATTCTCAGGGTACATTTCGTTCTCAAGGTAGACTCCAGCATGATGCGCGTTGTTCTATTTCTACTGCCCCTCGCCCTTGCCGCCCAGACCAAGGTCTCCATCGACAACGACCGCGTCCGCATCCTCACCGCCCTCGATCGCCCGCATCAGCCCACCGCGCTCCACAAGCACGATTCCAACCGCGTCATGATCTATCTGGACGATGGCCAGCAGGATATCTCCGTCCCCGACGCGCCCGTCGAGCATCACCAGTGGAAGGCCGGCGAAGTCGTGTGGAGCCCCGGCGGCCCGCAGCACGTCAGCGAGAATGTCGGCACTGCCGATCTCCACATCGTTGAGATCGAAATCAAGCAGCCCGGCCCGTCCACGCCCCCCGCGCGCAAACGCAATCTCGACCCCCTCGCGATCGACACGTCCCACAACAAACTCATCTTCGAAAACGATCAGGTCCGCGTCTTCCGCAGCACCGGCGAAGCCGGCGGGCGCGAAAAGTGGCACGAACACGCCGGCGCCGGTCGAGCCGTCGTCCTCCTCTCCCCGCTCGCCGCCCGCATCGAGTCCGCCAACGGCCAAATCAGCCCCATGAGCGGCGCCCGCGGCGATTCCTTCTGGACCCCCGGCTACATCAAACACCGCGCCTCCAACATCGGCACCAAACCCTACGAATTAGTCGTCATCGAAGTGAAATAACACCCCGCCGCACCGCCGCCGTTGCCTTCCGTTTTATCAGTGTTCATCCCCGTCTATCTGTGGCCAGTATTCCTGCTTTCTTCTCCCCACCTCCGGCGCCCCATCCGCCATCCCGCGCCGCGACTCACCCCCGTCCCCGATCTCCTCCCGACGCATCAGCCCCCGACGCGCTCGCCACTACTCCGCCCCTCCACCTCATGCGTCCGCAATCCATGCCCGTCGCCCACCGTTGAGAGCAGCCTCTCCTCACGTGTCGGTATGAATTTACGACGCACGCTCCCGATCTTCCCTGCGCATCGATGAACACCAGCGAGCAGTACAAACTATGCCCGCCCCGCGACACCGCGCGCTCGATGCAGCCCACATACACCGCGATCTTTCGCCGCGCCCTCGCCGCGCACACCGCGTCCAGATGCCCCGCCTCCACCTGCACCGCCTGGCTCGCGTACTCCGCGTAGATCCCCTTCTGCAGTGGCGAATTGAACCGCGCGCCGTCCGTCAATTCCACCCAGAGCGGATCGCGGCACCAGCGCATCTGGCTGGATCGAAGAGCCGGCGCAGGCGGGGTGCGGGCTGGGTATAATAATTCCCTCCATGTCCGCCACGCCGCCCGCCGAAATTCACGAACTCTTTCAAGCCGCCTTCAACGCCCGCGACCTCCAGGCCGTGCTTGACCTCTACGAACCCGATGCCGTCTTCGTCTCCGGTCCTGGTACTTTCGCCATCGGCCGCGATGCCATCTCCGAACTCTTTCAGGCCTTCTTCTCGCGCAAGCCCGTGATGCGCCTCGAAACCGCGTCCGTCATTCAGAACGGAGATCTCGCCCTGCTCCAGGGCAAGTGGGTACTCATCGGAGCCGGCGCCGAAGGCGATCCCATTCAAGTTACCGGTACTTCTCACGAAGTCGTTCGCCGTCAATCCGATGGCCGCTGGCTCTACGCAATCGACGACCCCGGTCCTGGCAAATAGTCCCGGCAAATAGTACCAGTAGTAGGTGCGCAGGCTTGCATCGGGCGTTATACTGGCTCCACTACGAGGTCAATAGTTCTCCGTCGAACGTGTTGCTTGTCCTGTCACGTCAACGTCATTCGGACGTCATGGGTGCCTGTCAACAATGGAAGTTGTTAAGGATCCATGGTGCGAAAAGCGTCCGGTACCGCCATTTCGTTTCTTGCCTCGCCGTTAGTGGTTCGTCCGTCACTCGACTAAATTTATGCGCCTTCTTCGCTTGCTGACACTGGCCCTGGTGGGGGCCGCCCTTTCGTTTCCCGCCGCTTTCACCACAGGAAACCTCGTCGTCCTGCGCTTTGGCGATGGCAGCGCGGCGCTCGCCAGCTCGGGTACCGCTGCATTTCTTGACGAGTACACCCCGGCCGGTGCCCTCGTCCAATCGATCGCGCTTCCCACCTCGGTCAACGGTTCCAACAAGCGCCTCGTTGTCTCCGGCACCGCGACCACCGAAGGCCAAATGTCCCTGTCGACAGACGGGAAGTGCCTCGTCGTTCCCGGCTACGATGCCGCCGTCGGTACAGCGAGCATCACCACTTCGACCAGCGCCACCGTCAACCGCGTGATCGGAAAGATCAACTCCTCGGGAGTCATCGACACCACCACCGCTCTCACCGACGCGATTACCGGCGGCAACCCGCGAGCCGCCACCTCCACGAATTGCACGGACCTCTGGATCGCCGGATCGACCGCGGGCGTCCGCTACGCTGCGGCGGGCGCCACCACCTCGACGTCGGTCAGCACCACCTCGACGAACATTCGCGGTCTCAACATATTTGGAGGCCAGTTGTACGCGTCGACCGCATCCGGCACCTTGCGGATCGGCACCGTCGGTACCGGCACTCCGACGACAACCGGCCAGACTTACACCAACCTCCCTGGCTTTCCCACCGCCACTGTCACGCCGAATGCATTCTTCTTCGCCGATCTGAACGCGGGCGTTGCCGGCGTGGATACGCTCTACTTCGTCGACGAATCACTCGGCATCCAGAAATACTCATTGGTCAGTGGGAGCTGGACATCGAACGGGTCGATCGCAGCCGCCACCGCGCGCGGACTTACCGCCTCCGTCTCCGGCACCACCGTCACGCTCTACGTCACCTACGGCACCGGCGCCAAGTTGGCGAAGCTCGTGGATTCCGGTGGCTACAACACGGCCATCACCGGGACGCTCACCGACCTCGCCACCGCTGGGACCAACACCCAGTTCCGCGGAGTCGCCTTCGCGCCGCAGTCCGGCCTTCCGTCCCTCAGCATCAACGACGTTTCGCAAAATGAGGGTGACGCGGGCACCACAGCGTTCACCTTCACCGTGAGTCTTTCCGCCCCCGCCGGACCCGCCGGCGTTACCTTCGACATCGCTACCGCCGACAACACCGCGACCAGCCCCTCCGACTACACGGCGAACAGTCTGACCAGCCAAACTATCCTCGCCGGAAACTCCACCTACAGCTTCACGGTTCTGGTCAATGGCGATACGACCCTCGAGCCGAACGAAACTTTCTTCGTCAACATCACGAACGTCACCGGAGCCGGCGTCTCCGACGGCCAGGGCCTCGGCACCATCGTCAACGACGAGCCCGTGACCACTTCGCCCACCGGCACTGGCTCCGCCACCCCCAGCACCGTGACCCTCGGCAACTCGACCCTCCTCAAAGTCGCCGTCACTCCGGGCGCCAATCCCACGAGCACCGGCATCACCGTGACCGCCGATCTCAGTTCCATCGGAGGCTCCGCCGGTCAGACCTTCTTCGATAACGGCACCAACGGCGACGTCACCGCCGGCGACAACATCTTCTCCTTCCAGGCCACCACAAGCGGCGCCACCGGACCCAAGACACTCCCCGTATCCATCGCCGATGGCCAAACGCGCACCGGAACCACCTCGATTTCTCTCACCGTTACCCCGTCCTCCCTTCCGCCCTCCGGCACCGGGCTCGCCAATCCCAATACTCTTCAGGCGGGGTCCTCTACCCTCCTGACCGTTGCCGTCACCAGCGGCACCAATCCCGCCAGCACCGGACTCGCCGTCACTGCGGACCTCACCACAATCGGCGGCTCCGCCACCCAGCAGTTCTTCGACGATGGCACCCACGGCGACCTCACCCCCGGCGACAACACCTTCTCGTTCAGTGCCACCGTCACCGCCACTCCTGGCGCAAAAAATCTTCCCGCGACCATAACCGATGCGCAGGCGCGTACCGGCAGCGCCTCCATCGCGCTCACCATTCAGTCGCCGCCCGCCCCTCGCACTCTCAAGATCAGCCAGGTCTACGGCGGCGGCGGCAACTCCGGGACCACGTACAAGAACGATTTCATCGAGATCTTCAACCAATCCAACTCGCCCGTCGATGTCACCGGATGGTCCATCCAGCACGCCTCCGCCGTCGTCACCACCGCCTGGAATGTGACTCCCCTCTGCCCCACCGGGCCTTGCGTCATCCAGCCCTATCGCTATTTCCTGGTCGGGGAAGCCGCGGGTGCCGGCGGCACCACGGACCTGCCTCCTCCCGATGTCACGGGCACCATCAACATGGGCAACGCCACCGGCAAGGCGGCGCTCGTCAACAACACCACCGCCATCTCCGGCGACTGCCCCACCAGCACCAGCATCGCCGACCTCGTCGGCTACGGCTCCAACTGCCACGAAATCCCCATCGGCGGAGGTGGCGGAGCCGCTCCCTCTCTCGACAACCAATCCGCCGCCGTCCGTAAGGGCAACGGCTGCGTCGATACCGACGACAACGCCGCCGACTTCATCAAGCTCGGCCCCATCCCGCGCAACAGTTCCGCGCCCGCGAATGTCTGCGGCGG
>JAOAPT010000067.1 GCA_025463045.1 Candidatus Solibacter sp. | reverse complement strand
GTCGAGGAATATCTCGACGATCTGTTCCTCCTCGCGGGCGAACTCGCGGATTTGCAGGCTGCCCACGTGGGCGGACGCCTTCCAATCCACATGGCGTGAGCTTTCAAATGCCTCGTAGGGGCGGATGCGGTAAAAATCGCGGCCGAGTCCGCGGTAATGGCTTTCCATTTCGCCGGAGAGTCCGGCGAGCAGATCGGCGAATCCGGGCTGCGGGTCGACCGAAGGGTAGACGACCATGTCGCGGCGAAGCGTCACGAGCGCATTCTTTTCGAGAAATCCGAAGGGGAAGGAAGTGGCGAAGGCGAAGCTGTTCTGGCGATAGGCGCCGCGGCGGGGAAAGCGGACTTCGACGGTCTCCTCGAGCGTGGCGCCGGCCGCGATCAGGGGAGAGTAGACGCCGGATTTCAGGGTGGGGCTCGCCGGTTCGGCGATGGCATCCACCCGGATCGAGAACGAAGGGAGCAGCCACTTATGATTGCGGACGAACAGGCGCGCCGGGACCGAGCGTCCGGCCGGGATGTGCTCGGGAACCTGAAAATCGAGCTCGAGCCCGGCGAGGCAGAGCCGGCTGACGAGTCCGCTGATGAGCAGCGTGGCCATCATCGCGGCGGCGATCAGGAAGAGGAGATTGTTGGCGGAGACGATCGCGCCGAAGACCACGAGGATGATCGCAAGCGTGAACAGCACACCGCCGCGCGTGATTTTGTAGTGGATACGGCGCGCGAGGAGAACGCGTCCCAGATGCCAGAGTTTGCGCACGGGTAACTGGTTCCGATTGTACCGTTCAACGTGCCGGAAGGCCCATGGCTCGAAGTAACCAATTTGGCAAATTCCTCCAGGCCTGTTCGCCGACTTGAAATATATCTTCGCCTTGTTCTCAGTACTTTGGCTAATTTAAAGACCTGTTACTCCAATTCGGTGTGGTATCTCTGAACCATGCAAGGGTTTGCGCCGCAACCGGAATTCAACCCTTCAACTCTTCGGGAAAAAAACACTGTATTACGAAACGAACCCCAGAAGTGGTTGAAAACAAAAGAGTGACTTTTTTCGAGGCGCAAAAGTCTTCACTTCGAATCTTCCCCGGATCCCGCGGGAGTGAGCCCCTTCGAAATCAGCGAGGCGAGGCCGAGTCCGCCCTGCTGCGCGAGGACGGCAGCGAATTGCTGCTCTGCGTAATCGGTGGCGCATTCGGCGGACGAGTCCTCGCCATTGCCGAGCCAGCCGCTGCTGCCCTGGCGGGCCGAGCGGAGGATCTGACCCATCAGGAGCGCCTCGAACTGTTGGGCGGCGTCGCGTACCTTGTTGGGATCGCGCCCCGCGCCGGTTGTGGTCGTCATCCCCGGTGCGACCACGGAAGAAATCGAAAGATCGCTCATCAGATCACCTCCACTTCCGCGTCGAGCGCTCCGGCGCTGCGCAGGTTCTGCAGGATCGCGATGACATCGCGCGGTGTCGAGCCGATCGCGGCGAGGGCGCGCACCAACTCTTCAACCGTGGCTCCCTGTTTCAGGAAGACGGAGCGCGCCTTCTCTTCTTTGGCAGTGACGGCGGTCTGTGGCACGACTTGCGTGGTGCCCTGGCCGAGCGCGTTGGGTTGGGAGACTTCGACCGTGGTCTGGATCTCGACGCTGAGATTGCCGTGCAGAATGGCCACGGGAGCGACGCGCACGTCCTTGCCGAAGACGATGGTGCCCGTGCGCTCGTTGATGACGATCCGCGCCGGGCGGTCGGCTTCGACCGGAAGGGCTTCCAGTTCTGCAATGAAGTCGGTAACGCGGCTGGAGTAATCGGCCGGCACGGCGACGGTGACGAGCCCCGAGTTTTCGGCGCGGGCGAGTGGCTTATCGTCCTTGAAGTGCTGGTTCAGCGCAGCGACGATGTGCGATGCGGTGGTGAAATCGGAATGGCGGAGCTGCAGGCGGATCGAGCTCTTGGGCGCGAGTGACGGAGCGAGACGCTCCACGGTGGCACCGGCGGGCGCGCGCCCCACGGTGGGATGGTTCACGGTCTGGCTGTTGCCGCCCTTGCCGGCAGAGAAACCGCCCGTCATGATCGGCCCTTGGGCGATCGCGTAAACTTGGCCATCGGCGCCGCGCAAGGAAGTGAGCACGAGGATGCCGCCCTGCAGATTGCTCGCGTCGCCGATCGCGGCCGCGGTGACATCGATGTGCATTCCGGGCTGCGCGAATGGCGGAAGGGTGGAGGTCACCATCACGGCCGCGGTGTTGTTGACGCGGATCGCGGTCGGCGGCACCGACACGCCCATGCGCTCCAGCATGTTGGTCAAGCTCTGTGCGGAGAAGAGAGCCTGACGGCGATCTCCGGTGCCGGCAAGGCCGACCACCAGGCCATAGCCGATCAGTTGATTTTCGCGTACACCTTCGATCGAGACGAGATCCTTGAGCCGCGTCGCGCGCGCCGGGCCGTCGAACAGCAGCAGAAGGAGAAAGGCGAGTGGAAATGCGATATACCGTTTCATGATTTAGAAGGGGAGAAGCCCAAGCAGCAGGCGATATAGAAAGAAGGGCCGTCGGATCGCATCGCCCACCACGCCTTTGCCGTTCACGTGGACCTCTAACTGGGCCAGTCGATCGGACCGCACGGTGTTGTCGGCGGCCACGTCGGCGGGGCGCACGATGCCGCGCACGGTGATCAGTTGGCGTTCGGAGTTCACCTCGACCTCTTTGGTGGCTTCGACCAGCATCATGCCATTCGGCATCACGCCCGAGACGCGCGCGGTGAGCGTTGTGGAGATGACGACGTCGCGCGTCGTCGTGCCTTCGCCGGCGAGTTGCGTATTGCCACTCACGCCGGTAAGGTTGGCCCACGGTCCGGCGGCTTTCGTGATGCCGGCAAGGGCGGCCACGGAATTCTTGGTGCTGGAGTTGCGTGCGGTTTTGGTGGTGCCCTTGGCGACCGCCGACGCGTTCTCCACCACCAGGACGGTGATGACATCGTCCACCTGGCTGGCCTTGAGATCGCGCGCGGCGTCGGCGAGGCGCGATCCGGGTGTCCAGATTCCGCCGGGCGCGGCGGGCGGTGCTTCAAGCGAGCGGGCCCGGGCATCGCCGACGAAGCTGTCGAGCGGGCTCTGGACGACGGGCTTCGGTTTTTTCTTGTTGACGGCGAAGGCGCACGTCGCGACGAGTAGCAGCGGGATCAGGCGTTTCACGAATTTCCCCCAGTGACGAGAACTTTGCCCTCGGATAAAACGCGGGCGCGGAATTGGCGTTTCGAATCGGGATTGACCACGAGAATCGTCTCGCCGACGGCGCCCGATGAGGCCGCCACGCCATCCAATTTAAGGTGGGCGGCGCCGGTAACGATTTCGACCTGCACGGCATCGCCGCGATTGATGACTTTGGCGGCCGCGAGCCACTCCGTGCGCAGCGGCGCACCGGCGGCGATGGAGCGTCGCGCCATCTTGCCGGCGACGTCATTCACATCCACGAGATATCCAGCCGATGGAAACTCTTCGCGCGGTTCCACGCGCACCAGCGTCGGGTCCAGCGTGCGTCCCGGCGCGATCGCCTCCTTCGCCACGACGCGCACCACGGAAACAGTGACTTTGACGCGCGCCCATAAGACGAAGCGATGCTGGCCGGCGTACTTAATGGAGCCGGTCCAGAAGCCGCCGGTCGAGGTCTGGCGCAATCCGGTGAGTGGGAATTCGAGTTCGCCCTGAGGCGCGGGGATTCGTCCGAATTCGACGATCTCGATATGCGCGTCGGGGAGTTGGCGATGCATCGCGGTCAGCAGATCGGCGGGATCGGGCATGGCGACCGGACGCGTGACGCAGAGGTCGCGTTCAGGCTGTGCGGCGAGCTTCCAACGCAGCGCCAGACGGCGCAATTCGGGCAAACGGAAGACGCGCTGCACGCCGGGCGCGGGTGCGAGTCCCAGCGGCGTTTCGGGCGGGATCGCCGCCCACTCCGGTGCGGAGGCCGCGAGATCGCCGGCCACGACCTGGTCGGACCCTGCGCCGACGGCCAGACAGGCGCCGAGCGCGAAAGTAGCGAGAGGCATCATCGGGTGAGGTTATTGACCTGCTGATACATGTCGTCGGCGGCCTTGACCACTTTGGAGTTGGCCTCGTACCCGCGCTGCGCCACGATCAAGTTGATGAACTCTTCGACCACCGACACATTGGACTGCTCGGTGTAGCCCTGAAGCACGGTGCCGAGACCTTCCTGCCCGCCGGGAGTGCCGACGGTGGCATCGCCCGAGGCGTCGGTCGGTAGATAAAGGTTGCCGCCGATGCTGTTGAGTCCGGCGGGATTCTGGAAGTTGGCGAGTTGGACCTGACCGGCCTGCTGCCCGGCGGACTGGTTCGCGAGCGTGTAGCTCACCGTGCCATCCTGCGCGATCGAGATCTGTTGGGCCGCGGCGGGAATCGTGATCTGCGGCTCCAGGGCGTTGCCGTCCTGCGTGACGATGTTGCCGTCGCGATCGCAGTGAAACGCGCCGGAGCGCGTGTAAGCCAGTTCGCCCGAGGGCCGGCGCACCTGGAAGAAGCC
>JAOAPT010000064.1 GCA_025463045.1 Candidatus Solibacter sp. | reverse complement strand
TTCTTTGACCGCCGCGCCTCGGACCGAACCTCCCTCTTCATCCGCTAACCCTTCATCTCTCGAAACAACACGCCATTCTCGCGCAGGATCCGTTCCGTGATCGCCGGGTCCGGATCCAGATTCCACTCTCCCCGATCAAAACTTCCCCCGAGCACGATCCCATCCTGCCGCGGAAACATATAGGTCCCGCCTGGACCGAGCGTGCAGTAATCCACCTCCGGCTGCGGCAGCAGAAACACCAGCTGCCCGCGGATCGGCGTCAGCTCTTCATCCCCGAACAGCGCCCGCGCACCCAGCCCCGTACAGTTGAAGAGCAGTCCCTCCTTCAAGCCCATCAGGTCCGCCGCCGACGCGAAATCGCGGATCACGATCTTTCCCCCAGCCGATTGAAAGTCGCGAATCAGCGCCGCCAGATATATCGCCGGCTCGATCACCATCGTCTGTCGCCGATACGCGAACGGCACATCGAACGGATGTTCGCCCGTTTGCAATTGCCGCGCTTCGGGATAGAGCGATTCCACATCGCTCATCGGGTTATCCGCGCTCGGCGCCGTGTGTGCGTGCTCCGTTCCCAGTGAGTAGAGCGCTCGCCAGCGCACCGCGTACTGCTCGCCGGCCAACGATTGATAGCGCCGGAATGCGATCCGTGCCGCCTCGGCGAACTGCCGCCGGAACGCCGGAGTGACCCGTGGGAGATCGAACAACGAGACCGGCTCCCACAATCCGCCCGCTACATTCGACGTCGTCGCCGGCGGCATCTCGCGCGCGTAAATCGTCGGCGTGTAGCCCCGCTCCTGCAGCACGCGAGCCGTGCTGAGCCCGACCACGCCGCAGCCGAGCACCGCGCATTCGCGAGCGCCGGCGCCCGTGCTCCTCGCTTCATCCGCCGCGAGCTGCGCCGTCCCCCAGGAAAGCGTAATGCCCGCGCCGCCGTGCCCGTAATTGTGGATCACCGTTTTCGTGTCGAGCTTCTGTGCCCCCACTACGAATCCGCCCGGCCGATATGGCCGCAGTCCGACGATCGTGCGGATCACCCGTTCCGGTGCTACCCGCACCCGCGCGAGATGCGGAGCGCCGTTCACGCCCGGTGCGGTCCCGAGCGGCACGCGGCGCGCTGCGCAGCCCGCCAGACCCAGTGTGGAGACGCCCAGGAAGCCCCTGCGGCTGAGTGCTGTCATACAATGAAGTTTAGCCATAACAGCCCGCAAATATTCGGAGCGACAAGTCTGTCCAGGAAAAAAATCAATGTGGAGTCCGCGCCTGCCCGGCCCGTTGCCGAGGCGGTGGAGCTTCCCATCCCCCGAACTCCCAATCCCTGGGAATCACGCCTCGAGCCGTTCCTTGCGCGTTACGCGCTGCCGCTCGTTCTCCTCTTCATCGCCATCGCCATCGCGCGCATCGTCTCCACTTACAACGTGCTTTCCACGACGGCCGATGAACCCGCGCACATCGCCTGCGGCCTCGAGTACCTGACCCGCCACACCTACCTCTACGAGACGCAGCATCCCCCGCTCACCCGCGCGATGATCGCCCTGCTGCCCTATCTTTCCGGCTCGCGGACCCAAGGCGTCCCCGGCTTCCAATACGAAGGCTGGGCCATCATCACCTATCAGCACCATCCCGACCGCACGGTCTTCCTGATGCGTCTCGGCAACCTGCCGTTCTTCATCCTCGGCTGTTTCGTCGTCTTCTTCTGGGCGCGCCGATATTTCGGACCGGCCGTCGGCGTGGTCGCCACTGCGCTCTTCACCCTCATCCCCACCGTGCTCGCCCACGCCGGACTCGCGACCACCGATATGGGGCTCGCCGCCTGCCTGGGCGCCGCGTTCCTTGCCATGCTGGTCTGGCTCGAGCAACCCACGCCATGGCGCGGCGTCGTCTTCGGCCTGTGCACCGCGCTCGCGCTGCTTTCCAAATTCACCGCGATCGGTTTCCTGCCGGTGGCCGCCGCCGTCGCATTTGCCTTTTACCTCGCCGCCGAACGTCCCGCAATGGCGAACCTGACCCAACTCGCCAAAGAGCGCGCCGCCAGCTTCGGGATCGCCGTCGCGGTATGCCTGTTCACCATCTGGGCGATGTATTTCTTCTCCATCGGCAAGGTGCCCTTCTGGAACGTCACGCTCCCCGCCTGGGAATACTTCGACGGCATCCGCGTCGCCATGATGCACAACTCCGGCGGTCATCCTGCCTATCTCCTGGGCGAGCCGCGCACCTTCGGCTGGTGGTATTACTTCCCCGTCGGACTCGCCGTCAAATCCCCGATCGCCTATCTTCTGCTGCTCTTCATCGGACTCTGGGCCTGCTGGAAAAATCGTGCGCGATTGCCGTGGCTGCTGCCCGTGGCTCTCGCGATCGGCATCCTGCTGCCCGCCATGAGCGGCAACGTCAACATCGGCGTGCGCCACGTGCTGCCGGTCTACCTCGCCTTCTCGATCATCGCCGCGCTTGGCTTCGTGCATCTCGTGCGCCGCGCGGGCGCAGCCCAATGGACCGCCGGCGCGCTCGTCCTTTGGCTCGCTGTTACCGGCGCGGCGCACCATCCCAACTACATCCCCTACTTCAACGAGCTTGTGCCCTATCCGCAGGATCGCGTGCTCTGCGATTCGGACTACGATTGGGGTCAGGATCTGAAGCGACTCGCTGCGCGGCTTCGTCAGTTGGGCGCCACTCAGGTCAACTACGGCTACCTCGTGCAGACCGATAGTCAGTTCCTGCGAGACTATGTCGGCATGCCGCCGATCACGCCCATTCATCCGCTAAAGCCCGCCGAGGGCTGGACCGCCATCTGCCCCACCTTCGACCACGCCACGCAGTACGGCCTCGAATATCGCTATCCCGACCTGCGCCCCTGGTACACGTACCTGCCCGTCAAAGAGCGCGTCGGCACGATCGATCTCATCTATCTCGCGCCGGGAAGTCTCGCGGACAAGAAATGACCCCGCATGTCTAAGAACACGCATGTCTAAGAAGAAGACCAAACAGGCGGCCGGCTCGGCCCCCGCGACGCTCGCCGACGCGACGCTATCCGGGATGACTCGTCCCGCGGGACCGAACTTCTGGGAGAGCACGCTCGCTCCGCTGCTCGATCGCCGCGCGCTGGCGATCGCCATCTGCCTTGTCGTTCTCGCCTGCCTGCGCATCGCCGCCGCCTCGTCCGACCTAAGCCCCACCTGGGACGAACCGGCGCACGTCGCCTGCGGCATGGAGTATCTGGCGAAGCACGTCTACCGCTACGAGCCGCAGCATCCGCCGCTCGCGCGCGCCATGGGTGCGCTGCTGCCGTATCTAGCCGGCTCGCGTCCGCAGGGCCAGTCGAACTTCAACGTGGAAGGTGTGGCCATCATTTATCAGGGTGGAAACCCCGCGCGTGTCCTCGCGCTGATGCGCGCCGGCATTCTCGTCTTCTTCGTTCTCGCCTGCGCGACGGTCTACCTCTGGGCGAAGCGCAGTTTCGGCAACACCGTGGCCGTCCTCGCCGTCGCGCTCTTTACCCTCGCGCCGACCGTGCTCGCGCACGCTGGCCTCGCCACCACCGACATGGGACTGACCGCCGGACTCACCGCGGCCTTCTTCGCGCTCCTCTTATGGGCCGAAACGCCCACGTGGAAATACAGCGTGCTGCTCGGAGTCTGCGTCGCCTTCGCGCTCCTCACCAAGTTCACGACGCTCGGATATTTTCCCGCCGCCGCATTCTTCGCGCTCGTCGCCTACATCATGGTCGAGCGTCCCGGAGTCGCCGGCCTCGTCGCCGCCGCGAAGCCCCGCCTGCTGCCCTTCCTGCTCGCTATCGTTACCGGCGCGTTTGCCGTCTGGGCCGGATATTTCTTCTCCTTCGGCAAAGTGCCCGAAACCAACCTCACGCTGCCCGCGCCCGAGCTCTGGGACGGAATTCGCTTCGCCATGTACCACACCAGCAAGGGCCACGCGGCGTACTTCATGGGCGAGGTTCGCAACACCGGCTGGTGGTATTTCTTCCCCGTATTGCTCGCCGTCAAGACGCCGCTAGGCTGGCTCGCGCTTGCGGGTATCGGGCTCGCCGTCGCCTGGGGCAGGCGCGGAAAGCTCGCGTACTGGCTGCCGCTTGCGTTCGCGCTCGGCATCCTCGTGCCCGCGATGTTCAGCCACGTGAACATCGGCCTGCGCCACATCCTCCCGATCTTCGCCGGCCTTGCGATCGTCGCCGCCGTCGGCATGCAGAGCTTGCTCGAACGAGCGGCCACTGCGAAGTGGGCCGGCGCGATCGCGCTCGTCCTGCTCGCGTGGATCGCCATCTCCGGCATCACGCACCATCCCGACTATCTCTCGTATTTCAACGAGCTCGGCGGCGCTCGCCCCGAGCGCATCGTGGTCGATAGCGATCTCGACTGGGGCCAGAACATCGTCCGCCTTTCGCACCGCCTCAAAGAACTCGGCGCCACCCAGGTCGCCTTCTCCGACATGAATCTGCGCCCGCGTCAACTGGCGTACTGGCCCGGATTGCCGCCCGTGCAGGAGATCAATCCCTTGCGCCCCACCGAAGGCTGGAGCGCCGTCAGCCCGAGCCTCTGGATGCTCCGCCAGTACGGCCTGAACTATCGCGATCCGCGTGTCCAGCCGTGGTTCGCTTACTACCGGCCCGTCGAGAAGGTGGGCACGCTGTGGCTGTACTATCTTCCGCCGGGAAGCTTGCAGAGGAATCAATTTGGCCAGTAAGAACCCCAAGCCGAAGCGCGTCGAAGAGCCGGCCGTGCCTGCGCCCGTTCGCCCCGGAATGTGGGAATCGAAAATCCGCCCGTTCCTGGAGCGCCGCGCGCTTCCGCTCGCCATCCTGCTGATCGCCATCGGCGCGGTCCGCATCGCGTCCACGTGGTCGCGCTTCTCTTTCACCAACGACGAGCCGCAGCACTTCGCCTGCGGCCTCGAGTACCTGCAGCGGCACACGTATCTGCTCGAGCCCGAGCAACCGCCACTCTCGCGGATCGCGATGGCGATGGGGCCATTTCTGGACGGAACCCGCCTGGCCGGACCGAGCGATGCTCTCAAAGGCCAGGACGTCGCCGCCATCTACCAGAAGGGAACTCCCGAGCGCACCCTGATCCTCATGCGAATGGGGATTCTGCCCTTCTTCCTGCTGGCATCAGTCGTCGTCTTCCTCTGGGCGCGCCATCATTTCGGCGGCGCCACGGCTGTCATCGCGACCGCGCTTTTCACCTGGGAGCCCACGATTCTCGCGCACTCCGGCCTGTCGACAACCGATATGGCGGTCGCCGCCTGCCTGCCGGCTGCCTTCCTCGCGATGATCCTCTGGGCGGAGCGGCCGTCCGGACGCAATGCCGTGCTGTTCGGCATCGCCAGCGGTTCGGCCGTGCTCGCCAAGTTCACGACGCTGCTCTATCTGCCCGCGGCCACCGCGCTCGCACTGCTCTATTATGTGGCGGTGGAGCGTTCCGGCGCCCCAGCCTTCGTGAAACTCGCCAGAGTTCGGGCCGCGTCCTTCGGCATTGCGCTGATCGCCGGAGCGGTGACGATCTGGGCGGGATACCTCTTCTCGTTCGGTAAATTCTCCGGAGCCGGCTTCCCGGTGCCCGCGCCGCAGTTGTTCCAGGGAATTCATGACGTGCTCGTGCACAATCAGGGCGGCCATCCGGCGTTCCTCTTGGGCCAACTCAGCCGGACGGGCTGGTGGTATTACTTTCCCGTAGTGCTCGCCGTAAAAACGCCGCTCGCCTTTCTCCTGCTGGCAATCTTCGGCGTCGTGCTTTGCCTTCGCCGGAAGGCGGTCCCCTGGGCGCTGCCGGTCGCGTTTGCGCTCGGCATCCTGCTGCCCGCGATGGCCGGCCACATCAACATCGGCCTGCGCCACATTCTGCCGATCTACGCGGGACTTTCGATCGCCGGAGCAATCGCGGCGGTCCAACTCGCCGAATGGTCGGATGCGAAGCGGTGGGCCGGCCCCGTCGTTGCCCTCGCGCTGTTTTGGGCAGCGGGCACGGGAATCTGGAATCATCCCTACTACCTCGCCTACTTCAACGAACTCGCCGGCAGCCATCCGGAAAATATCCTGGTGGATTCCGATCTCGACTGGAGTCAGGACTACGTGGAATTGACCGGCAAGCTGCATTCCCTGCACGCGACCGAGGTCAATTTCGGAGTCACACCGTGGCTCAATCATTACCTCGAGATCTGGCCCGGGCTGCCAAAGACGAAGCCCGTCCAGCCGCTCGTCCCCGCGCCGGGGTGGCTAGTTGTCAACCCGTCGTACGACAAGCTCTATCAGTACGGCCTGATGTACCGTTCACCCAACTTGGTGCCGTGGTGGAGCAAGCTGACTCCCGTGGACCATGCGGGTGCGCTGCAACTCTACTACGTTCCGCCCGGCGCGATTCGGTTACGACAGCCCGGACAGTGAGCCTCAAGGGTTCTTCCGGACCAGCATGTACATCGTGTTTGGGATTTGATTGAGGCTCCGCCAGGAGCAAGCTGACTCCCGCGGACCCATGCAGGCGCGCTGCAACTCTACAACGTTCCACCCGAGGCGATTCGCCTGAAGCAGCCCGGACCGTGAACCTCATTGGTTCTTCGGGATCAGCATGTACATCGTGTTGGGAATTTGATTGAGGATCCGCCAGCGCTGCGGAAGAGCCGCATAAAATGGCGAGGCGGAGACCAGATAGCGCGTGTTCAAGCTCTGCGGGAAGTACGCCACGTTGACGATCTTCAAGTCGCGAAGCCGCTGCTCGGCCTCCGCGGCGGGCAGGGAAAAAATGAAGCGGACTTCCGGGCTCCAGACCGGCACCACCTCCACTCCCTTATCGATCAGCGAGGCGTGGAGATGCGCATTATCCGAGAGCACCCGCGTACCCGGCGGCCAGATCTTCGTAAATCGATCGCTGAAACGGTACTCCCATCCAACCTCGGGACTTTGAAAGGCTTTCTGCGAAAGCTCGCTGAGCGGGGGCAGGGGAGCACCGGGATTATCCGTGTACCAGATCCCATGCGCCGCCGTCCAAAGTTGCAGCACAACGATCGCGCCTATCATCGCCTTGCGCCAGGCGGCGCGCTCCGCAAACTGGTCCAGGAGCGCCGCCGCCGTGATCGAAAGCATCACCATCACCGGACTCAACACACGCATTGAGATCACGATTCCGCCGCTCGTATATCCCACTGATTGTACCCACACCGCGCAGAGTACCAGCGCGATCACGATCAGGTATCCGTTGCGGCGAAAGCGCGTGAATCCGCCGGGGATTCCGAGCACGACCTGCAGCGTTGCGAACGTCAGTAGCGCCGTTACCAGGCTCCACCACGTCGCGCCGGTCCACCGGCTCAGCCCGAGCAATTGGTTGTACTGCTGAAGAATCCCGGCCTGGATCGGGTTCACCGGAAAGCTGCCGACCATCAAGCTGTAAAACGGATTCCCGGTAAGCGCCCAGTTGCGGATATACCACGGAGCGGCGAGTGCCGTCGCCACGCCCGCGAAAATCAAAATCTGCTGCAGCGCCTGCCTTCTCCAGAAGAGCGCGATCAGCCCAGCGATCACCGCGATCCAGCCATACTCGCGCGAGAGCGCGCAGAGCGCCGCGGCCGCGCCCGCCGAAATCATCGCCGCGCGATCGTCCGAATCCCGCGCCGTGACGATGAAGTAGAGCGTCGCGGCGATCGAGAGCGCGGTCAATCCCGTTTCCTGCCCCAGCACCACCGCGCGAAAGAATAGCGGGCACGCCGCCAGCAGCGCTGCCGCGAAAATCCCGGCCCGCCGTGAAATGATCGCCGCCGTCGCACCGTAGGTGAACACGAGCGTGCAGGCAAACTGCGCGGCCACCAGAAGGCAGATCAACACCGGCAGGTACGCTCCCGCCGAGGCGTACAGCCACCACTGCGTGAACGACACCAGCGGCGGAATACCATCGACGTAGAAGTAAGTGTGAAAGTCCGCCGCTTGGATCGGAGGATAAAAATCGAATTTGCCGACCGCCAGGATTCTCTGCGCCAGGAAGTCCCAGCGGAACCTCGTGTCATAGCCGATCAACGGTGAAATCGCGCTTCGCACCAGAATCACTGCGCCGACAAATCCGCTCGACACAAGCAGAATGCGATCCTGTCTGTCCCACGGCTTGGCGATCTCTGCCTTCTCCGCTTTCGCCGATCGTTTCGCCAACCCTCCGGCGCCGGCGCAGACCACAATCAGCCACGCTGCGACGCTCCACACCGTCAGCGACACGTGAAGAATTCCCAGCCAGAAGACGCCGTGAAACAGGATCAGCAATGAAAACAGGAAAGCGGAAGCCCACGGCAGGGTATGCCGTAAGTACTTCGCCATGAGATATCCGGGCAGGAAAAGTCCCAGAACAAGGAGGAACGGAAGGATCAACAACATCAGCTAACTCGCGCCAAAGAAGGAATCCTACCATGCGTCGCCGATACACACCAATCGCGGGATTTTATCGTCGGATTGTTACAATGTTCGCGTGGTGCTTTTGGAACTCTTAGCGGTGCTGCCGCTGCTCGCGGTCTGCGCGTTTGCACCGGGATTTTTTTTCGTGCGGCGGCTGCATTGGAGCGGGCTCGAGAAGTTATGCGGCTCGATCGCGCTCTCGCTCATCCTGCTGTGGCTCGCGGGCTGGGGCGTGTACGTCTTCGCTCCCGGATTGCAGCGCGCAGCCGATTTCGGAATCGTGGCGATCTGCTGCGCGGCATTCATCGCCGTATGGCGCGATGCGCGCGCGCTCGTCCGCGTACCGCGAGTGCGGAGCGCCTTGGCGGGCTATGGATTTCTCCTCGCCTGGACGCTGCTCATCCTGACGATCATCCGCGTCTATAGCGGCGCAGGCTGGATCGGCGATTGGATGGAGCACTTCCAGCGCACGCTCTATTTCCTTCACCACTTCCCGTACAACACGCCGATTTACGGCGATTATCAAGTGCCCGCGCGTCCGCCGATGATGAACCTGCTGGCCGCCATTTTCCTGGCCGTCACCGAGGACCGCTTCGAAATCTTCCAGGTCGTTTTCACCTTCTTCAATCTGCTGCTGTTTCTGCCCTGCTGCCTCGCCATTCCCGTGGTGGCGAGCGTCCGCAAGGTGAGTATCCTGCCGCTCGTCGCGGTCTTCGCGATGAATCCCGCCGTGATGCAGAACGCGACCTATACCTGGACCAAATCGCTGACGGCATTCTTCGTCATCCTCGCCATTTGCCTGTACCTCTCCGGCTGGAGGAAGCGCGACTCCGTACGAATGACCGGAGGCTTTCTGTCGCTCGCCGCCGGATTGCTCGTCCACTACTCGGCCGGCCCCTACTGCGTTTTCTTCGCCCTGCATTACCTGCTCGTGGTCTTCCGCACGCGGCCGAATAAGTGGAAGGAACTCGCAGCCATCGCTATCACTTGCGGCATCCTGCTCGGCACCTGGTTTGCGTGGTCCGTCGCCACCTTCGGGACGAAATCGACTTTCGCCTCCAACACCACCATCAACCCCGGCGATCAATATGCCGGCAGTGCGCTCGTCAAAATCGGCGGCAACCTGCTCGACTCGATCGTGCCGATTTTCGTCTGGGATCCGGCCCAACTCAATCACTATCGCGTGCCGAATACGGCAGCGACGCTCCGCGACGACGCTTTCCTCGTCTATCAGACGAACGTCATCTTCATCATGGGCCTGGTGGGCGGCCCGCTCGTGATCTGGTTCCTCGTACGCGTGCTCCGCGACTCCAAGCGGCGCCGTGTGGAGCGTACATTCTGGCTGTGGTTGATCGGCTTCTCAATTGTCGTGGGAATCGCCGCGTCGGGCGAGCGCGTCTACTTCGGCGTCGGACATCTCACGCTGCTTTCGATGGAGATGCTCGGCCTGACTCTGCTCTCGACACAGTTCCACAAACGGCGCGTCATCGAACTCGCGATCGTCGCCGGCTGCGCCCTCGATTTTGGGCTCGGCGTATACCTGCACGCACGCGTTCAACATCTGGCGAACACGGAAACCCACACGTACTACACGGGCCTTGGCGTCAGGAACGGACGCTTCGGCGTCGGGATGTTCGGGCCGGATTCCGTCGGCTCCGTCACCTGGCGAAACTGGTTCAGCAAGAAACAGTCGCTGCTCGCCCACGAATGGATGGCCGCCGCCGAGCAGTATCACCGTGGCGACCCCCGTATGGATACCGCCCGCGCGATCTTCAACGGCGGGATGAACGAGAAACTCGCCGAAGACGACAAGTTCTGGCACGGCTGGTTCGCCCGCCACGGCGGCGAGATCACGTATCTGGGCGACTGGTTCGGCGACAGCGACATCCCCTCCGTGCTGCTCGCGATCGCAGCGATCGGCCTCCTCTGGAAACTCGCGATGCCCGTGAAAGCCCCGGTCGTCGTCCGCGTGCCCCTCAAACCCATGGCCGTCTCATCCCGCCGCAAGCGGTGAACCCGTTAGGAGATCTTCTCGCCCTTCCTCGGTGAGCCCGGCAGCCCCACCCCGACGAAATCCTCGGCCGTCGCGCGGCTGCCCGTCAAACCGATCGCCGCTCCATCGCGCCGCAAGCGGTGAACGCGCCATTCCGCTTCCAGTGAGACACGCGCGAACTCCACCATGCTGGTCGAACCCGACAGCCGCACCCCGTCCCGGCCGGCACCCCCATCGCGCCGCAAGCGGTAAACCCCTCTGGACGACATCTTCTCCAACTCCCGAATGCTCTCGGCGAACGATGGCCGTCTCATCCCGCCGCGAGCGGTGAACGGTCAGGAGATCTTCTCGCCCTTCCTCGGCGAGCCCGACAGCCCCACCCCGACGAAATCCTCGGCCGTCGCGCGGCTGCCCGTCAAACCGAGCGCCGCTCCATCGCGCCGCAAGCGGTGAACGCGTCATTCCGCTTCCAGTGAGACACGCGCGAACTCCGCCGGTCGAACCCGACAGCCGCACCCCCGTCCCGGCCGGCACCTCCGTCCCGCCGCAAGCGGTAAACCCGTCAGGCAATCTTCTCCAACTCCCGAATGCGTTCGGCGAACGGCGGATGCGACGCGAAATACTTCGCCAGCCCGCCCGGCTCCGGTGACACCTGCGCGAGCCTCTGCATCGCGCGTATACCCGCGTCGCGGTCGAAGCCGGTGAGCCCGCACAGCCGAACCGCTTCCCGATCGGCCTCCAGTTCGAGTTGGCGCGAGTAGCCCTTATTGAGCGCCTGATGCAGCATCCCGCCCGCACCGGGAAGGCGCGCCGTGATCGCATTCAAAAAAGCGCCGGCCGTCAACTGCTCGCGCGCATGCCCGGCCAGAACGTGCCCCATCTCGTGCCCCAGGAAAAACGCCATCTCGTCGCGATCCCCGTGGCAGAGATCGATCAGCGGCGCCGTGACGAACACGAACCCTCCCGGCAGCGCGAACGCGTTGGCCTCCGCGGCCGCGGCTACCGCAAACCGAAATTCCCGCCGTGGATCCCCCACGCCCGCCGCGAGCCGCGCACCCACAGCCGCCACGAGTTCCTGGTGCGTCCCCGCCGCGCGCCCGGGAAACTGCGCGGCGAATTCGCGCGCGCACTCGCGCCCGTATTCGCGCTCGGCCAGCAGCGCGTCGTCCTCGCTCCCCGTCGCCCAACTCCACATCCACTGCGCCTGGCGAAACGGCTTGCGCGACGCCCCGCCCAGAAATCCGCCGAGCCGCGGCAGCAGCTTGCCTCCGAAAAACAGCAGCACCGCGACGATGAGCAGAAGTTTTAGCGTAACGCTCCAATCGTACCCCGATGGGCGCGTGGTAAACTAATGGATTCGGAGAGGTGGCAGAGTGGTCGATCGCACCCGCCTCGAAAGCGGGCGCACCTGAAAGGGTGCCGGGAGTTCGAATCTCCCCCTCTCCGCCATTCATCAAAATTGCTCCTTTTGTCCCCTAAGCCTGCACAATCCTGCCGATCTGACAATGCAGCAACCGCAATCAAGTCAAAAGGTTGCCGGTATTCCGTTTCGAGTTTGACACCCTTCCACTGGCAGTTCGAGAGTACAAAATCCAGCAATTTCCGTTTTTCCTTCGGCGGCTGAGTCTCGAACAACTGATGCGCTTGTTGCGCCAACTCCAGCAGCTTGATCCCCTCTTCGATGTACAGCCACGGATGAAGCCCACACGCCTCCTCGCGTTCCGGTGCAGGGTTTGGAACCGTGATGGACGTAATCCTTATCTTGTTTTGCATCTTGTCGGGGATCGGGTTAACGGGAATGTTGATGGGCGGCGTGGAACCCCACCCTTGGCTGATCGGCGTCGGCTGTTGGGGTACGACCATCGCGTCGGCGTTGTACTACGTTGAAC
>JAOAPT010000420.1 GCA_025463045.1 Candidatus Solibacter sp. | reverse complement strand
TTGGGAAATCACTTGAAGGTCGGCGCTAATGCGGGCACGCAGCACGACCAGGGGCCGAAGGGATTCAGCAATCTGTTCCTTGCGCAGACTATGCTGCGGTTTTAGGATCCGGGCGGTGTGATGGTGACCACCGCTCCGTCGCTCGCCAAAGCGCGAGTCACCGTCGCGGCGGGGGCTTGTTCGCGCGGACTGGGAAAAGCGAGCGGGCAGATAGAAGAGGGCGAGCAAGGCGGGGAAGACCGATGGGCAGCCTTCCCCCCAGGATGCAGTTAGACTTCGTAGGGCTTGCGGTAGACGGGACGCGTGAGCATCTTGGTCGCTTCGGCGTCGCCGGTGAATTTGGGGCCGGCTTCGAGGGTTAGTTTGCGGCCAACGCGATAGCTGATGTTGGCAAGGTGGCAGAGATCGGCGCTGAGAACGGCGTTGGAGAGCGGATCGTGGAGATCCTTCTCGTTGCGCGATTTGCAGGCCTGGAGGAAGTTCTGCATGTGGAGACCGGTGGCGTCTCCGCCGGGCTGTCCGCGCTCGGGTTTCTCTTCCATGATGAGCTCGCTGCTCTCACCCTTGTAAGCCTGGAAGCCCTGGTCGCTCATCGCGGCCCAGCCTTCGGTGCCGTAGAAGAGATCGCCGACAGCGACGTTCAGCGGATTGCTCGCGGGGCCGACCTGGGTGGGCGCGGGTGCTGCCGGAGGAGCGGCGGGCGGCTCGGCGCCTGCCTGTCCACGCGCACCGCGGCCGCCTCCCGGAGCTGCTCCGGGTCCGGCGGTAACGACGCGCCCCTGGCGGGTGCCTTCGCCGTTGGTCAGGTTGCCGCGCACTTCGAAGACGAGCTCGCGGTCGCCATAGTTGAAGCCGGCGGTCAGCATGTTCGGCGTTTCAGTGTCATCGTCGATACCGAGCTTACCGCCGAAGGAGACGGCGGTCTTGGGGAAGTCGGGATCGCCGAGGCCCCAGCGGGCGATGCCCATTTCATGCACGCCCTGGTTGCCGATGTCGCCGTTGCCGGTGTCCCAGAACCAGTGCCAATAATACGCGAAGCGCTTCTGATTGTAGGGGCGCATGGGCGCGGGGCCGAGGAAGAGATCCCAGTTCAGGCCGGCAGGCGTCGGGGCGTCGGGAGTGTGGCCGATCGACGGACGGCGCTTGTAGCAGAGACCCTTTGCCATGTATACCTTGCCGATCAGGCCCTGCTGGAGGGCGGCGATGGCCTTCATCTTGAACGGCGTGCTGCGGTGCTGCGAGCCGACCTGCATCAACTTCTTGGTCTGCTGCTGCACCTGGATCATCTTCTGGCCTTCGTAGATGTTGTAGCAGGCGGGCTTTTCGCCGTAGACATCCTTGCCGGCCTTCATTGCCCAGATGGCGGAGAGCGCATGCCAGTGGTTGGGGGTTGCGATGGAGACGGCATCGACACCGGGATCGGCGAAGGCCTGCCTCATGTCTTCGTACTCTTTGGCCTTCTCGAAGCTGCCGCGGGTGAGCGTGGCCTGGGCCTTTTCGCGGGCGGCCTGGTTGACGTCGCACAGGACGGCGACGCGGGATTCGGCGAGGCGGGTGTACTGATTCAGGTGGGCCGTACCGCGTCCACCGAGTCCGACAATCGCGATATTGATTTTATCGTTGGCGCCCCATACGCGGGTGGCGGCGGCGGCGGTCATGGCGCCGAGAAAGAATCTGCGGGTTTTGGGATCTGGCACTGCGAAGCTCCTCTTCGCGGTGATTCTATCACGATGCGCGATAGCGGTAAACGTTTGCAATCACCCGAAGTTCTGCGGGTGGAAAATCCATCGGCGCAGGCGAACGTGAGGGATGCGCAACGCACGGGAGCGCGAGAAGAACGCACTGCAATCCGAGATCGCAAAACGTGATGGAGAACCGAGCCCCAATTCCGAGCCGCGCGCGTGTGCAAGCGGTGGCACTCTTCGGCGTGACCGCCGCTCCGGTGAAAATGACGCGCCAAGAAGCGATCCCCATTTTCATCCCTTGTTGTGGCCCCGAACGGGGCCATGGAGAACTCCGTTGAAGAACACACAGCAATCGGAGCCGCGACGGTTACGGAGCGGTGGTCACGCGACCACCGCTCCCTTACGGTCGCGGTTCGGATTGGGGCTCGGTTCTTCATCGCGTTTGGTGGGCCGAAGGCCCGTGGGACTCCCTAACCACACCTCAGAGGGTCGCGCCGAGGGAGATGGGTTGGCCGGCCTTGGCGGCGAAGTCCTTTTCCTTGCCGGCGTAGCGGACCTTCAAGGGCTTGGACTGGCGCGGGGTGATGACGGCGGAGACGAGTTTGCCATTCTTCCAGGTGATCGAGACTTCGAAACCGCCGCGGGCGAGAAGGCCGGTGACTTTGCCGTCGGGGAGTGCCGAGGGAAGAGCGGGGAGCAGGTGGAGGAAGCCGGCGTCGCCGGACTGGACCGCGGTCAGGCTGGTCGGCGTGGCGTACGGGTCGTCGCTCTGGAGGAGCATCTCGGTGATACCAGCGGTGGCGCCGAAGTTGCCATCGATCTGGAAGGGCGGATGGGCGTCGAACATGTTCTTGAAGACGCCGGGGTGCGAGGGGATTTTGAGCGCCTTGTTGCCATCGCTCGCGGGGGCGAGCAGGTTCTGCATGATCTTGTAGGCGTGATCGCCATCGAGGAAGCGGGCCCAGAGATTGAGCTTCCAACCCATTGACCATCCGGTGGCGGCGTCGCCGCGGAAGATGAGGGACTGGCGGGCGGCTTTGAAGAGATCGGGCGTGCCGTAAGGCGTGATTTCGCTGCCGGGGTAGACGGCCCAGAGGTGGGAGACGTGGCGATGCTGGTTTGTCGGGTCGTCGGTGTCCTCCATCCACTCCTGAAGCTGGCCGTGTTGGCCGATTTGCAGCGGGGCAATCTTGCCGCGGAGCGCGGTGAGCTGCTCGCGGAGGTCGGGATCGACGTTGAGGGCCTTAGCGGCAGCGACGGTTTCGCCGAACAGCGAGCGGACGATTTCGCGATCCATCGTGGGACCCATGACGAGGCCACCCTGTTCGGGCGAGTTGCTCGGGCCGGTGTAGAGGAGGCCGGTCTTGGGGTCTTTGACGAGGGCGTCGATGAAGAAGGTCGCGGCGCCTTTCATCAGCGGGTAGGCGGTGGTGCGGAGGAATTCCTTATCGCCGGTGAAGAGGTAGTGTTCCCAGAGATGGGTGGAGAGCCAGGCGCCGCCGGTCTGCCAGATGCCGTGGTTGCTGGCGTTGATGGGGGCGGTGCCGCGCCAGAGGTCGAAATTGTGGTGGACGACCCAGCCGCGTGCGTTGTAGTGCTCTTTCGCGGTGATGGCGCCGGCGAGGGCGAGTTCCTTCAAGGCGTCGAAGAGCGGCAGATGGCACTCGGAGAGGTTGGTCTCTTCGACGGGCCAGTAGTTCATCTCGGTATTGATGTTGTCGGTGTACTTGCTGTCCCAGGCTGGGGTGTTGGAATCGTTCCAGAGGCCCTGCAGGGTGGCGGGCTGTCCGCCGGGACGGCTGGACGCGATCATCAGGTAGCGTCCGAACTGGAAGAGGAGAGTGACGAGCGCGGGATCGCTGCCGGTGGCGAAGGCGGCGATGCGTTCATCGGTGGGGAGGGCGGAGGAGGCGGCGGCGCCGAGGTCGAGCGTGACGCGTCGGAAGAGGGCCTGGTGGTCGCGGATGTGTTCGGCGCGGAGGGTGTCGTAGGACTTCTTGCCGATCGCGGCGAGGGTGCTGGTGTTGCGCGCGGCGGGATCCGCCGATACATCTTTGTAGGACTTGAAGTTGGTAGAGGCGGTGAGGATGAGGGTTGTCGACGTGGCGTCGGTTTGCTTGTTGAAGCGTGCGTCGAAGCGGATCGCGGAATCCTTCACCTGGCCGGAGAGGGTAGCGCCATCTTTGCAATCGGCGTGGCCGCATTTGAGGGAGACGGTGAACGGGGCGGGCTTACTCGAGGTGATGCGGACAATGATGGCATTCGCCGGATGGCTGACGAAAACTTCGCGGCTCCAAGTGATGCCGTTGGCGGTGAATTTAGTTGTCGCGATGCCGGTGTCGAGATCGAGCGAGCGCTTGTAGTTTGTGGGATTGTCCGCGCCAGGGGTATCGATGATCAGGTCGCCGAGGGACTGATAAGCCTTTTGGTGAAGAGGCTCGCTCATGAATTCCTTCATGGCGAGAGCTTCGGCTTCCTTCTGCTTTCCCGCCCACAGGAGTTCGCGGATCGGCTGCAGGGACTTGTACGCACCTTTGTGAGCGTAGTCGTGGGGCTCGCCGGTCCAGACGGTGATTTCGTTGAACTGGATGCGTTCGTGGGCGGCGCCGCCGAAGACCATGGCGCCGACGCGGCCGTTGCCGACGGGGAGGGCATCGGTCCAGATTTCCGCGGGCTTGTTATACCAGAGCGTGAGGGGGGATTGCTGGGCGACCGCGGCGGCCCCCGCGGTCAGGATGGCGAAGGCCGTTACGGTCAAGGTTTTCATAAAGGTAGAAAAGGAGAGGCCGGAATGCCCGTCCTACTGCTTAATGGGAACGGGGGAGAGATCGCGGCTGTGGATCACCCGGTCGATCATGCCATAGCTGACGGCCTGATCGGGTTCCATGATGTAGTCGCGGTCAACGTCTTTGGCCACGCGTTCGATGGTCTGACCGGTGGCGTTGGCCAGCATGCCGTTGAGGATCTCGCGCATGCGGAGAATTTCGCGGGCGTAGATATCGATATCGGCAGCTTGACCGGCCAGACCCTGCATGGAGGGCTGGTGGATCATGATGCGCGAATTGGGCAGGCTGAAACGCTTGCCTTTCGTACCCTTTGCCAGCAGCACGGCGGCCATGGAGGCAGCCTGACCGACGCAGATGGTGACGATATCGGGCCGGATGAAGGCCATCGTATCGAGGATCGCCAGGCCGGCGGTGATTGAGCCACCGGGCGAATTGATGTAGATGGAAATATCCTTTTCCGGATCTTCGGCTTCCAGGAAAAGCAATTGGGCGATCAGGAGATTGGCGACCTGATCGTCAATCGGAGTTCCCAGGAAGATGATGTTCTCTTTCAACAACCGTGAGTAAATGTCGTATGCGCGTTCCCCACGCGAGGTCTGTTCGACCACCATGGGGACAAGGACAGAATGTCCCATTTTGCCTCCGATTCTGATGGGACCGGGGTTAGCCGGCCCGGATTACTACGCTCGCTTGGCAGTGACCGGCTTTCTGGCCTTGCTCTTTTTGGTCAACGCCAGAGACTTCTTCTTCTGCTCCAGCGCCTTGGCCAGATCGGCGATCGTGTTCTTGCCCAGATAATCCATGATACGCGAACGGAGGGCAATCCAGCTATCGTGCATGGAGCACGGCATGTCGTCGGAGCATTCACTCAGACCGCTGGCGCACTGCTGATAGGGAGCGAGGCCGTCCAGGGCTTCAACGATATCCAGGAGACGGATTTCGCTGGCATCCACGCGGAGGGCGAAGCCACCCGTGGGTCCTTTACTGGAGCGCAGCAGGCCCTTACGGGCAAGTTGTTGCAGGATTTTCGCCAGGAAGTGAGCCGGAATATCTTCCTGCTCTGCGATGTTCTTCACCATGGCGTACTTGCCTTCTTGCACCTGCGCCAGGTGAACGAAAGCGCGAATTGCGTACTCGGCCGAACGAGAATAGATCATTCAGACTCCCCCGCTGAAATCGGAGTAAAGCTACTCCGTTATCTTAAAATGTTTCAGCGATCCGGCGCAACACATTTCATCCTGCACAGTTAACATTGCGGCGCGAATGCTACTGGGGAGTATCGCTACTGTATCGCTATTGGGGCGTATCGCTACTGGGGCGTATCGCTACTGGGGCGTATCACTACTGGGGCGTATCGGTGGATGGGGGTTTAATCTCGAAATCCATCGATTGGGTCGCCACGCGGTACTTTTCCTTAGCGAGTTTGTCCGTGACAATCACCTGGAGCACGTAATCACCGGGTGTAATTTTGCCGCCGAGCTGCATTCTGCCGCCGCCGATCAGGCGTTTCGGATCGTTCTGTCCGGTAAAGGTGAGAGGTGAGGGATTGCCGGCGTAGACCTGTTCGCCATCGCGGAAGAGGCGGGTCTGGACTTCGAGCTCGGGCTTCCTGGCCGTGTCGCCCTGGGCGTTGAGGATTTGATATCCGTACGTAATCGCAGTGCCGGGTTTGAAAATGCGCACCGCGGGAGTGCCTTGCGGATCGATCTCGGTGGACTGCTGGCCCTCCGGGTGATCGGCTCCCGCCGGTTCCTTGGACTGATTCACCGGGGCCTGCGGCACTTCGGCGCGGAGCACGATTCCGGAGAGCGCGAGGCGGCCTTTGTTGATATCCGGCACGTCGATGAACTGGCTGGCGGAGCCCACCTTTTCGCTGTTGGCATCGCGGAGCACGACACGCATCTGGTAAGCGCCCGCCTTCTTGACGGCGACGTGAACCGAGTACACCATGCCCTGCTTCAGCACCTGGCGGTAGCTATCGCCCTTGAGGCGCAGGGTCCACGTCTTGTCGGTAGTGTCGACGGCCTGTC
>JAOAPT010000419.1 GCA_025463045.1 Candidatus Solibacter sp. | reverse complement strand
TCAATTCCACTGTCCTTCCGGACGGAACCCGGACCAGGCGTGGAGGTACCGATATCGCCCGTATCGTTGCGGCAATGAACCAGGGATGCTGACGGACCGATTGCAATTCGATCTCTCTAACATTTATCGCGGGCAGCCGTGGCTCAAGATCGTGGATCCGCCGTCCACTAACCACGCCGCGGCTGAATCGTCGATACACTATTCGGAGGCGCCATGAACCCCATGTCATGGATCGAACAGTTCGTCGGGGACTTACGCTTCGGCTTGCGTAACCTGGCACAGGCTCGAGCCTTCACCGCTATCGCGATAGGCTCGCTGGCGCTCGGAATCGGCGGGAGCACCGCGATGTACAGCGTGATTCATGCTGTGATCCTGGACCCGTTCCCTTACAAGGATCCCAATCGCCTGATCTCGGTCACAGTGCAGGGGCAGCGCGGCGGAAATTTTAGCTATTACTCCATTGACCAGTTCCTCGAAATCGCACAGCGCAATACGGTCTTCAGCGGCGTCACAGCCTCCACCCTTTCCGACGTTACCTGGACAGACGCGGGCGAACCCCAGCGCTTGCGCGGCAATCACTGCACTATGAATACGTTCGACGTGATGGGAGTGGCGCCCCTTTTGGGACGCGGCACCGGCCCATCCGACGCTGCCGATGGTGCCGAACCTGTCGCCGTCCTGGGCTACAAGTTCTGGCAGCGCCAATTCGCCGGCGATCCTGCTGTGCTGGGCCGAAAGCTTCGGCTGAACGACAAAGTCCGCACCGTGATCGGCGTCATGCCGCCACGCTTCATGTGGCGGGGCGCCGATGTCTATCTGCCGGACATCTTCCGCCCCGGACAGACGGTTGAAGGCGAGCGAAACGTTCACCTTTTGGGCCGCCTCAAGCCCGGTGTCGCAATCGAACAGGCCGTCACCGGTCTACAGCCGATTCTGGAGGATCTCGCCCGTGCCCATCCTGACGACTTCCCCAAACAATGGCACCTGCGGCTGCGTACCTTCGGCGAGACTTTTCCCAGTGGAATTCAGGACGCGCTGTGGATTCTCTTCGGTGCCGTGGGTTTGCTGCTGCTCATTGCCTGCGTTAACGTTTCGAACCTGCTACTCTCCCGCGGCGCCTACCGCCGACGCGAAATCGCCATACGGGCGGCACTCGGTGCAGGACGTTTCCGCATCGTGCGCCAATTGCTGGCCGAAAGCCTAATCCTGGCCATCGGCGGCGGCGCGCTGGGTGTACTGCTGGCCGGCGCGGGACTCCGCGGCATCGTGGCTGTCGTGCCGCCCAACACTATCCCCGATGAAGCCCAAGTTTCACTGAATGCTCCCGTGCTCCTTTTCACCCTTGTGGTTTCGGTGGTGGTTTCACTGCTCTTCGGCGCGACTCCGGCGCTCCAGTTGGCAGGCCGCGATCTCCTCACGCCGCTGAAGGAGGCCGGCCGTGGGGTCTCCGGCGGCACACGACAGCGCCTCATGCGCGGCATCCTGGTGGTGGCCGAGGTGGCGCTCTCCGTGGTGCTGCTGGTTGGCGCCAGCCTGATGATCCGCACCTTGCTCTCCATACAGGGCGCCAACCTTTCCTATCATCCGGAACGCATCCTCACCATGCGAGTGCCGTTCTCGGAGCAGCGCTATCCCGATGCCAACCGCCGCAACGCTTTCCTGCGGGACGTGCTGCGCCGAATGCAATCCGCACCGGGCGTGCTCGCGGTCGGCATCAATTCGGGTCTGCCGCCGGTGTACAACTGGAGCTTCCAGATGGAAGTGGTCGGCAACTCGCAGCAGGACAACCGCCAGGTGATGATGCAGCAGACCAACGCCGGCTATCCGCGAGTGGTGGGGCTTTCGCTGCTGCAGGGCCGCTTCCTCACCGACGCGGAGGTGGAGGCGCGCACCCACAGCATCGCAGTCAACCAAGCGCTGGTGCGGCGCTACTTTTCGGGCGGCCAGGTAATCGGGCGCCTGATTCGCATTCCCCGCCTGCGGACGCCGCCTCTCAGTCTGGCGGACGATTCGTTCGAGATCGTGGGCGTGGTCAACGACACCGTCAATCGTGTCTCCACGAATGAAACCTGGCCGGAAATCTACCTGCCGTACACTATCATCGGCCGCGCCGATCGCATTTTCGGTCTTGGCACCGGACGGGCGGAAGCTCTGGCGGCGGGCCTGAAGGCCCAGGTCTACGCGGTGGACCCCAGCCAGCCGGTGATGGAAGTGAAGCCCCTGGAAACCGTGCTGTCCGAAAACGCGTACGCCCGCCCCCGCTTCAACCTGATACTGTTTGCCGTCTTCGCGGCGCTGGGATTGCTGCTGGCGCTGTTCGGAATCTATGGCGTAATCTCGAATACGGTGGCCCAACAGACGCGCGAGATCGGCATCCGGATCGCACTGGGGGCGAGTTTCGGCCAAGTCGTCGGCATGGTGCTTGGCATCAGCGCCCGCTTGCTCGCGCTCGGCGTCATCCTCGGGTTGGCCGTCAGCCTCGGGTCGGTCAGGCTGCTCGCAGGCCTGGTGCAGAACGTCTCTACCTTCGACCCTTACTCCTTTTCCGCGGTCACCGTTCTCCTCTTCAGCGCCGGTATATTCGCCAGTTTCTGGCCTGCGCGCCGTGCCGCCCGTGTTGACCCGATTACCGCCCTTAGGGACCAGTAGTAGGACGCCCATCAACGTCGCCAGAAGGCAGCTACCGACCTTCTCGCTCACGGTACCGAGTACCACCTTTTCTCGTACGATGGCGCGCCCGAGAATCAAGGTCACGCTCTCTGTGTTGCGTACACTTGTACTGTGCCTAGTTGCCGCGGCTCCCTGCGGGCCCTGCTCCTCTATGACATCGCGGAGGAGTTCGATTTCGACGAGTTGCGTAGACTGCTCCACGCGGAGCCCCCGACGCGCTCCCCTGGCTTCAAATTGCCGGGTCCCGGCTACGTACGCTTCGAGCGTCCTCCCGTTCTGGAAGAACTAGAGCCCATCCGCTTCTCCGCGGGTGAGTGCGCCAATGCCAGACTCCGCTACTTCGACTACGGCGTGGTCAGTCTGGAAATCGAAATGCGATTCGAAAGCGACTGGCCGGGGCTGATCGCGCTTTCCAATCGATGGATCGAGGCCGGCGAAGTCGAGCAGCGTGGTCTGAAGACCGTGCGCGAGAGCCTGGGCCGCGTGGAATCCGCGCTCCGCAAGCCCTATGCGGAGTGGCTCGATGAAGCCTACTACGTAGTCCATTTGCGCGAGGTCCGCGAGGAAACCGACGCCCCGTTGACCGGAGCCCAACTGCTCGCACAATACGGCCGGGAGATTAGCCAGGTCATTCGCGGCGAGATCCAAGTCCTTTCAGAAAGTGAGCAGAGGGAAGTCCTTGCCGCCAGCCTCTCTTACTACCCGACCGACCTCTTAGTGGTCGGCTGGCTCGCGGCGATGGTTTATGACACACCCGAAGGTGCGGCACCGATCATCCAGTTGCTCGAGTACGCGAACACGCAACTCCTCGAATATCGCCGCTACGACGAAATCCTCTCGGACCTGTTGAAGGACGCCTATGCCGCACTTGAGCGCCGGGCCGGACTCTTCGCCCGCTGGCACTTGGCCCGCGATGCCGAGCATCTAAACCACCTCCGCCTCGATATCACTGAGTTGACGGAACGCGCCGACAACGCCATCAAGTTCCTCAGCGACATGTTCTATGCCCGCGCTTATCGCCTCGCTGCGGTCAAAGTTGGCGCCGGGGACTACCGTAGCCTGGTCGATCAGAAACTGCGGATCGCCGGCGAACTCTACGAGTTCATGGTCAACGAATTTCGCGAAGCCCGCGGCTTCATTCTTGAATTGCTGGTGATCGTAATCCTAATCATCGAGATCATCCCCATCTTCCGCGGAAAGTAACTGTCGCGCCAGGACGGGATGCCCGCCAAGCGTACTCCTTTCACGTCGATGGTAGGTGAGGATATTAGCGAACATCGTGACCAGGACGGCGGCACCGCCATATATTTCCGCGCGGGCGGCGGCGTCGAGTGGTGCGGCGGCATTGTGGCTGGGGAGGTTAATTCTCCGCACGAGGATAAGACTGCGCTACGCTGCGACGAATGCGGCTTGGTTGCTGGGACCATCAACACTGGAATCCTACACGATCTCATAACGCTCGCTCTCGCGACGGCGATGGTAAGGTACCCTCCCGATCCCGATCACACCAATGCCTTGCCGGCCCCGTTACGGAAGGACATCCACGATCTTGAGACCCGCGTCGATCCGGCCGGCAACGTGGCCGAGACCGCGATGTTGAAAGAGAACAAATGCACCTCTTTTGGGCGCGTGTCCAGAGCTCGAAAAGGTCCGAATAGCCAGCTTTGAGATTCGTCTTTTTCGCCTGTTAGGATGCGTGTCAGGTGGTCCGAACCGTGCTGCCCGTCGACTTGGCGTGCCACGAACGACCTTAATCTCCACGATAGTTCACTAACGGTGCGAGCGATAGAGCAGCGTCATGGATCCCCTACCGGGAGGGAGAGTAGTATCCCAGTCGATGGAAGACCCTAAGCCGCGGCAGCGCCGGAACCGCGAGCGTTACCTTAAGTCGACGATATTTTCCGTCGCGGGCGGCATTGATAGGTGAATACCCAAGCAGATATTGAGTCCGAAGTTCTGTACCGATGCGGACGCATATACCAGGCAGGTCATCCACACTCTTCACCGGGAAATATCGGCCTCCGCTATCCTGGGCCAATTCATCCAACAGGCGCGGCCCATTCTGCTCTTCAATGGCGAGTTTCGTTGAATCGTTTGGATCGAGGATTCCCATCGCATAGACTTGAGCGTCCGATTCCCGTATCGCGTTCCTGATCTCGCTCTCCGTGTGACGGCTGTGATTGTCACCGCCGTCAGACAGAATCACTATGGCCTTTCGAAAATTCCGTGCTTTCTTCATTTGGGACAATGCCAACTGGATTGCGTCGAGCAACGACGTGCGTCCCAGGGGCTTCGTGTGAAGGATTCGCTTTTGAACTTCGGCCGAATCCTGGGTAAATGCGAGGGCCAACCTGGGCGACTCGTTGAACTCAATCAGGAAGAACTCGTCTTCGGGATTGAGCGTCCTCAGAAACTCGGTGACGGCCCCTGCCGACTTCCGCATCTTGTCGCGCATACTGCTACTCGCGTCAAACACCAGTCCGACCGAAACGGGACCGTCCTCCTTCGAGAAATGCGTGATTGTCTGCTCGATATTGTCCTCGAAGAGCTGGAAGTCTTCTTTGATAAGGTTCGTCACTGAGCCGCCGAGCGCAGTGTCGACATGGACTGGAACCAGAACCAGCGGCACGTCCACCCGGAGTCGCGCACTGTAAACATCGGTGGGATCGGGTACCGGACCGCGCTTCGCTCGTGGGGTGATTGTGACTTGACCGATAACACTCGCTTGATCGTGCACGGGATTGCTGGTGAGCGCTACGGTGCACAGGGAGGGCAGCAAAAAGAATGCAGCCAAACCGGAGACTGATGCCATCGGGCTCCTCTCTCCAACAACGATGGCTTCAGTATATCATCCGTAATGCAGGCGGCCGGACCAAACAAAAACAACCAAACAAAAAACCGGCGGGACGTCACTTCCTATAAAGAAGAGCTTCACCGCCGGAATGCATCGTCATCTTCCGCTTCGTCTACTTCGCGCCGAACTTGAGAACTATGCCGGCGGAATACCGAAGGTCGTTCTGTATGTGGTTCACTTGAGTGAAGGGGTTGGGATCTTGCGTCATTAAGTACTCGAGCTGAATTGGTTTCACGGAAATGAGGTGGCTCAAGGCGATGTCCATGCCGCCGCCCAGAGCGGTCGCAAAGCCGTTCTGATGGCCAGTCACGGGTGTAGTGCCCGAAGTCGGCGTGTAGCTGGCCGAGGTCCTGGCTCCACCAACGAGAGTTTGGGTGTACAGAGTCACTTTCGACATTCGCCAGTTAAAGCGAGGCCCGAACAGGTAGGTGAAGGTTGTGTTATCGATTTGGAAACTGTTGATGTCCCCGTTGTGGTAGGCGCCCAAATCCGCCACCAGCCCGACCACTTTGTTGATGTTGTACTCTACGTAGCCGGAACCGCCGTTCTGAGTAAAAGCCGGGGCGGTATTTCCCAGATTGACGCGCGTGAACCCGTAGTTAAATCCGACCTCCACCTGTGGTGTGGGTGCCTTTTCCTGGGCGTTAGCGACGACGCCGGACAAAATGAGCAGGCCCGATAGGACCGCAAATATCGGCGGAAGGGCGCTCAGACTGGGGGACGAGAGCAGCCGTCACACGGAGAGCGAGATCAGGAACGCGATACGGGAATCGGACGCTCAAGTCTATGCGATGGGAATCCTCGATCCAAACGATTCAACGAAACTCGCCATTGAAGA
>JAOAPT010000412.1 GCA_025463045.1 Candidatus Solibacter sp. | reverse complement strand
TTCTTTGGTGCCATGCGGCCGGCCTTGGAGCAATGAGAGGCCGGACCGCAGGCGATAAACAAACTTAGGCATTTGGTGGGGAGGGAGACATGGCTATATCTGCTGGCAGCACTTCGTGGGTCTGTTCTGAGGACCAACTGGTCGGCGAGAGCAGGAACCTGCAAGATGTCATACAACGAGCAGCAATCGTAGGGCCGACCGGCGCGACGGTCCTGATCCTGGGCGAAACCGGAACCGGGAAGGGGAAGATCGCATCGACCATTCATGAAATGAGCGGCCGGAGGCAGCATCCGTTTGTGAAGGTGAATTGCGCGGCCATTCCGCTGGGCCTGCTGGAGAGTGAGTTGTTCGGACATGAACGCGGTGCGTTCACCGGCGCCATTTCCCAGCGACTGGGCCGCTTCGAGCTTGCCAGTCGGGGCACGCTATTTCTGGACGAGATCGGGGACATTCCGGCAGAGTTGCAGCCGAAGTTGCTGCGGGTCCTGCAAGAACACGAATTCGAACGCTTGGGCAGTACGCAAACGATTCGCACCGATGCGCGTCTAATTGCCGCGACGCACCAGGATTTGCCGCACATGATGAGTTCAGGCAGATTTCGCACCGACCTGTTCTACCGGCTGAACGTATTTCCGATAACCGTGCCTCCGCTGCGCGAGCGGCGAGACGATATCCCGCTATTAACAAAACATTTCGTCAAGCTCTTTTCGGACGAGATGAACAAAAAGGTCGAAGTGATTCCGCAGAAGACGATCGACGCGATGTGCCGGTATCCGTGGCCGGGAAATATTCGCGAGTTGGAGAATTTCCTGGAGCGAGCAGTGATTCTGTCGCAAGGGGCGGTGCTCGAGGCACCCCTGTATGAGTTGACGAAAATGACAGAGTCCACGGCCGAGCCGGTCACTTTAAAGGATGCGGAGCGTGCGCATATTCTGCGGACCCTGCGCGCAACAAACGGGGTGATCGCGACGGCGGCGGCCCGATTGGGACTGCCACGGTCCACTCTGTTTTACAAAATGCGGAGGCTGGGAATCAGCGTGGCGCGGGAGGAGAATCATCCGGTGCAGACTCTTGACGCACTGAATAATTAGTGATTTGGAGCACGGAGCTATCGCAGGGAGGAGGAAATGCCTACGGTTCTTTTGGTTGACGACGAGTTGATGATTCTGGACCTCTGCAGCGAGATTCTGGCCATTATCAGAGGTCTGTGCATCTTACGGGCGGATAGCGCCAGGCGAGCGATCGAGATCGCCAGCAGGCATCCCGCAACGATTGAATTGCTCCTGTCGGATATCCTGATGCCGGGGGGAATGAACGGCGCCGAACTAGCCGAGGAACTCACGCGGTCGCGGCCGGAGATCAAGGTGGTGTTGATGTCCGGCTACACGCCACACGATATCGAGTTGAAGGGCGCTTGGCATTTATTGCGGAAGCCCTTTCACCCGACGGAACTGGTCACCATGGTGGAAACGATCCTGGGTGGACAGCAGCAGCCTGGAGCTAACCAGCTGCTACCCTGCAGCCAGGGTGCAGTCTCGTCAGGAATTCGCAGCGGTGAAGACATATGTAAACGGTGAAAGGGCTTAACGAACGGCGTTACCGCCACCGACCTTCAACGAATACCCAGCCCCCGTGCCGGTGTTCCCAGCGCGGTGGTCGCCAGTGTGCGCCGGGCCGGGGCGCCCTGACCCAGACGCCGGGAACCCACACGTAAGCCACGCCATCCCACCGGTAATATCCGGGAGTCCACACGAAGGCCGGGCCAGGCGGTGGCGGCGGTGTTTCCACCACCACCGGCGGCGGAGCAATGTGAACTACGACCCGAGCGTTCACGGCGGCAGCAGCTAATAATAGAGCAATCGATAGTTTGCGCAACATAGTCACCTCAAGTTAGACTTCTCGCCTTCAGACGCGAACGTATGTCGGCAGCAATTCCCTGGCATCGAAGCGAGATTCCGCCGCCAGTTTCTCGAAGAGTTCCTTCTCCTTCGGGGTCAATTTGGGCGGGATCACGATTTTGATCCTCACGTAGAGATCGCTGCGTCCGCCGTTGCGTCGGTTCAGGCCCTGGCCGCGCAATCTGTGTCTGGTGCCGGCTTGTGTGTCGGGTTTGATCGTCATCTCAACTGGTCCATCAAGGGTCGGCACGGGCACCCTGGCTCCGAGTGCGGCCTCCCATGGCGCCACGGGCAGGTCGAGCTCGAGATTGTCCCCGTCCACGATGCGAAACAGGTGGTGCGCTTCAAGGCGTACATGTAAGAGAAGATCGCCCGGCGGCGCGCCGTTCGTACCGGCCTCTCCCTGACCTGCCAAGCGGATGATTGAGCCATCGCGGACGCCGGGTGGAATAGTGACATCGACCCTCTTGGTCTGACGAACCACGCCCGAACCGTGGCACGTCGGACATGGCCTGCCATCCTTGCCGCCGGTGCCTCCACAAGTGGGACAGGGTTCGGTGGTCGGGAAGCTGATGGTTCGAGTCGCGCCGTGATGGGCCTCTTCGAGTGTGAGCCCAATTTCAGCTTCGATGTTCCGGCCTTTGCTCTGAAAGGGGGAGCCGCCCCGTCCGCCGCGGCGACGACCGAAGAGGCTCTCGAAGAATTCGCTGAAACCATTCTCGCCGCCGGCTCCGCCGGCGCCGCCGAAGATGTCGCCGAAATCGCGGTAATCGCCGCCGGACGTACTCTGCCAACCAGGAGGCGGCGTGAAATCCGCGCCCGCTTTCCAGTTGGCGCCGAGCTGGTCGTATTTCCCACGCTTTTCGGCGTCGCTCAGGACCTGGTAGGCCTCGTTGAGCTCCTTGAACTTCTCCTCCGCTTCCTTATCGTTCTTGTTTACGTCCGGGTGGAGTTTGCGCGCCAGCTTGCGATATTGCTTGCGGATCTCCTCTTCGCTGGCCGTTCGCGGAACGCCCAACACCTCGTAGTAGTCTCGGAACTTGACCGCCATAGGCAGACCATTCGTTTACGTCACGACCGTTTGCGTCACGACCGTTTACGTCACGACCGTTCACGTCACGACCGCTTACGTCACGACCCGCACCCGCGCGGGCCGCAGAAGTTCGTCACCAAGGCGGTACCCACGCTGAACCTCATCGGCCACCGTGCCCGAGGGATACTTGTCGCTCTCTACCGAGCCAATCGCCTCGTGTATGGCGGGGTCAAACGGCGTGCCCACCGTTTCGAGCGGCGTCACCGCCTGTGCGCTGAGCAGATCGAGCAGCCTTCGGTGGATTGCCTGCGCGCCCTCGGCGACCGACGCAGGCGCGGCTGAGAAGTAGGGCAGGGCCCGGTCGAAACCGTCGAGCACATCCAGCAGGGAGAGCATGATATCGCGCGTGCCGGTGGCGGCTGCTTTCGCACGATCGCGCTCCACCCGCCGGCGATAGTTTTCGAAATCGGCGAGAGCCCGAAGATACATATCGTGCTCTCGCTGGACGTCGGCTTTAAGCCGTTCGCGCTCGGCATCGGGCTCGAGCGTTGTCGGGTTGTTAGTTTGTGGTTGCATGCGTCACCCCGCGCGTCTGAACTCGGCGTCAATCACGTCGTCCGATCCGGCCGATCCTGCCGGCTTGCTTTCGGGGGCATTCCCGCCGCCGGCGGCGGAGGCAGATTGGGATGGGGTGGACGCCAAAGCGTGAGCCATCTGCTGCAGGTCGCTGGTCAGTTGACGGAGACGTGCAACATCGGGCGGAGTGTTCTTCAACACCGATCGCGTATCGGAGATCAACTGCTCGGCGCGGGCCTTTTCATTCGACGGCACCTGGTCCCCGAGCTCGCGCAAGCGCCGCTCCACCTGGTAGGCCATTGAATCCGCTTGATTCGCAACTTCGATCTCTTCGCGACGCCGCTTATCCTCGTCAGAATGCGCCTCTGCATCCTTCACCATGCGGTCGATCTCGTCCTTGGAGAGCTGGGTCGTACCGCTGATAGTGATTTTCTGCTCCTTGCCCGTACCCTTATCTTGCGCCGTGACGGTGAGAATGCCATTTGCGTCAGTGTCGAATGTCACTTCGACTTGTGGCCCGCCGCGTGGAGCAGGCTGTATCCCCTCCAGGCGGAAGTTGCCCAAGGTTCGATTCTCGCGCGCGAGCTCGCGCTCTCCCTGAAGCACCTTGATATCGACGGCGGTCTGGTTGTCCTCCGCCGTAGAGAAGGTCTCGGATTTGCGTGCGGGAATGGTGGTGTTACGGTCGATCAATCTCGTCATTACGCCGCCGAGCGTCTCCAAGCCCAGCGAGAGGGGCGTAACGTCGAGCAGAACCACGCCTTTGACCTCACCGGACAGAACACCGGCCTGAATCGCCGCTCCGACCGCAACCACTTCATCCGGGTTTACGGATTGGTTCGGCTCCTTACCGCCGGTGAGCCGGCGCACTAAAGCCTGCACGGCCGGCATGCGGGTCGAACCACCGACCAGGATCACCTCGTCGATGTCATTTTCAGTAACTTTGGCGTCTGCCATGGCCTGTTTCACGGGACCCACGCAACGCTCTACCAGATCGGCCGTGAGCTGTTCGAATTTCGCGCGCGTAATCTTCATCTCGAGGTGCTTCGGACCGGAGGCGTCGGCAGTAATGAACGGCAGGCTGACGGTGGTCTCCACGGTTTGCGAGAGTTCGATTTTGGCCTTCTCAGCCGCTTCCGTGAGGCGCTGCAGAGCCTGGCGATCCTTTCTCAAGTCGATGCCCTGGCTGCGCAGAAACTCTTCCGCCATATGATCGACCAGGCGTTTGTCGAAATCGTCACCGCCCAGATGAGTGTCGCCCGACGTCGAGCGCACTTCGAAGACACCGTCGCCGACGTCCAGAATGGAGACATCGAATGTGCCGCCGCCAAGATCGAAGACCAGGATGGTTTCATCCTTCTTTTTGTCGAGACCGTAGGCGAGCGCGGCGGCGGTCGGCTCGTTGATGATCCTGAGTACGTTCAAGCCGGCGATCTTGCCAGCATCTTTCGTAGCCTGCCGTTGGGCGTCGTTGAAGTACGCCGGGACAGTGACAACCGCATCGTTGACTTTCTCCCCAAGGTACTTTGCGGCGTCATCCGCCAGGCGCCGAAGGATTATCGCGGATATCTCCTCGGGCGAGTACTCTTTGCCGTTGATCAGGAAGCGAACCGCGTCGTTAGGGCCGGGAACCACTCTATACGGTACGTTCTTGATCTCCTCCTGCACTTCCGAAAAACGGCGCCCAATGAATCGCTTGACCGAGTAGATGGTGTTCTCCGGATTCAGCACCGCTTGCCTCTTGGCAAGCTGGCCGACCAGCCGTTCGCCGGTCTTTGTGAACGCGACAACCGAAGGTGTCAGCCGGCTACCCTCGCTATTGACAACCACGGCGGGCGTGCTGCCCTCCATGACTGCGACGACAGAGTTGGTGGTTCCGAGGTCAATTCCTACTGCCTTTGCCATAACGCTCTCCTATACTTTCTTGAGGTATGTTGCACCATCGGTATTCAGCGAACTGTTCCGCTTTAGCTCGAGAATTTGAAACTCTTGATGGAATGCCGCAGTTTGTCGAAGAGGCCTTTGCTGCCGGATTGGCCGCTGTCGGTTTTCTTCTCGATGTCATCGAGCTGCGAATATAGCGGCTTGTAGCTATCCTTGGTTCCGTAACCGAGCACCTCGGCCAGTTGGAGTTCCCGGCGAGTTGCCTCGACAAGGCTATGGACCTTCGCGTTGTCGTCTTGCTTACGATCGCTCTTGTTGGCCAGAGCGGACGCCTCATCGAGCATGGCCTGAGCCCGAATCTTCGGGAGCGGCACGACATAGGTCTCAACAACGAGCGTGTTCAGCGCCGCATAAAGAGCGGCTTTTGCATTATCGATTTTACCGGCATCAATGAGGGGTGCTACCGCCCTGATCGCCGTCGGATATGTGGCCAGAGGTATCTCGGTTACATGGATATCGGCCTCGCTGGCGAGGTCTTCAATCAGATAGCGTGCGTGCTGAACCCGTTCGCTCGACAGATCATCCTTTGCCACCTTCACGGTGTTCTTCACCGTCTCCGGACTTGCGTAGAGGTCAAATATGGTGGTCGAGACACTGACCGGCGCCAGGGCCATCTTCGGATCTCGCGCGACCACCAGATCCAGTTTGCCGGTAACCTGCGCCAGCGCAGCCAATGCGGCCTGCTTGTCGCCCCGATCCAGCGCGGCGAGCGCATTTCGAGTCTCGGCGAGCGCCGACTGGGCATCCTGGAGCAGCGTCGCCCGCTTTTCGGCCTCCATCCTTTCGAGTTCCGATTGAACCGCCGGATCTACCGACTTGGACTCCCCGCTCCTGGGCTCCGCGTTCGGCGACTCGGCTGCTTTGGCTGGCGCGTCGCGGCTTTCCGGCTTGCCTTTGTCGGCATTGACCGAGGTACAGCCGGTACTGCCGATCAGGCAAACACACAATAGTGCAGTTGCAATCAAACCGCGCTCCCCCGTGCGGCGCTGAAGCGCTCGTCGATTGGTGTTCAGTATCATGTCCGAATCCTTTCCGCGGCTGATGCCGCATGCTTCGGAACACTTAAACGCACCTGAAGTGCCACGCCGCAGTTTCCCTGATGTCCTTTGGTTGGAACGACCAAAGAACTTACGCTCCGTCACGAGAGACGCGGGCCGTCGATTATTGCGAAGCGCGTTATCTATTGGTAGATGGACGGCGCACGCAAGACGGTCGCGGGCTCTGATTGAGTGCGCTCTTCAACGGAGTTTTCCATGGCCCCGTCCGGGGCCACAACAAGGGACGAAATGCACCATTGTTTTTTTGGCGTCATTTTCAGCGGAGCTGATGCGCTGGGCGTGGCAGGAGTAGGAGACGTCAGATCAGAGCCG